>JANXWU010000329.1 GCA_025350985.1 Spartobacteria bacterium
GGTACTCCAGTACTTCATAGTCATTGAGGAGCTCCAAGGGCTTAACTTTGTCTTCTACGACCCCCGGATAGTGGCCAAGCCGTACCACTGCATAACCGTGTACCGGTCCGAGGTTGAGGAAGAGGTTCGGAAGTACCGTCAGTACCAGCTGGACGCCCTGAAGGAGATAGACGATATCGTATCCGATCTTGAATTCAACTAACCGCATACCATGCCACGAAGCACAGACACCAGCGATATCAGCTCAAGCTCCCGCGTGTTCATCAAGACCATGGACGAGTGGCCGATCGACGAGACACGGGAGTACTACTACGTCGGCCACGAGAAGGTGGAGAAGTTCAGCCAGCGCACCGGAAAGCCCTACACAAGCTACTACGTATACCTTTTGAAGATAGTCGGCGGCAAGGTGGGAGGGGAAGAGACCCTTTCAGTATTCGCCTCCGCCGGACAGTCCCTTAAGGATGCCGCTCCCAAGATGTTCCAGAAGGTCAGCGTCCAGAAGACCAAGCCTGAGCAGTACGAGGAATGGGTATTCAAAAACCTGGGAGACATTCTCCCCGAGAAGGAACGTCCACAGCTGGAGGACTACCCCGACGTTCCGTCCCCCACCCTACCGCAGCGCAAGGCGGACTCCCCTCCCTCGCAGCAGGAGATAAACATCGACGACATTCCCTTCTAACAGGACGAAATGCCACAGACAAAGCGAGTCCAGGAAGACTTCCGCAAGGATAAGGAGGACTTCAGGGCATGGTTCCTTGAGGAGTCCCGGAAATCTGCCGTATCCGACCAGTCCCTGGACAGTATCAATGAGCGCCTGAAGGAAATCTCCTACCGTACGGCCCTGGCCGGCTGGATGGCTACGGTGGCCCTGGGCGTGGCCGTTATCGGCACGCTCGGGATACTGCTTCTCTCCCGATGAGCCCGGAAGAAACTTACTACGCCCACCTACCGCTCCAGGCCGCGCTTATCCGCCTGGCCTTCCCGGACCTGACCGTTACCGGCCACGACGGGTATCCGGAGATGTTCCCGGTCTTCCGGGAAGACGGCTCCAAGGCGTTTGCCTGGGGTTTCCGGGACAAGGAGCGGGTACAGGAGTTCGTCCACGCCGAGTACCAGGGAACCAACATGGCACGACTTGAGCGGGTGCTGAAAAACTTCCAGACCTCGGTACGCCACAAGCTTCGGGACAGCAGCCCTAACCAATGACAATGACCCAAAAGGAACAGATACAGGAGCTAACGGAGCTTGTATTCGGTCTCCAGGACGACTTCGAGCGCCTGGAGTGGATATGCGAGCGCGTGCTGAAGCAGTACGGGTCAGTCGCATGGGACCGCTATTCCTCGGAATGGGAGGAATTGGAAAAATGAGAAACACAATCCTCCTGATTATCCTGACCGCCCTGCTAACGACCCTGTATTGGACCACCCCGCTCGGCCAGGCCACAGGCAACTACCTCTTCAGAAAGGTTGGTCTTTCTGCGGCAAGCTATGCCACGGGCACGATGGTCTGCCAGAGAGGATGGACATGCGTTCCCGATCCGACCCCAACACCCTCGCCTAGTCCCAGGCCATGATCCGCCGCACCTTCCTCCAAGAAGATCCTGAGCCACCCTTATCGGTGGACGCAACTGAGAGTATGGCACGGCTCGCCTTCCCGTTCGTGCCGCGCCGATCATTCTACCGGAAATGGATACTGGAGCTATTCGAGAACGGAGCGGGGATACCCGCCTGGAAGTACGCCCGGCTCTATGCCCGGCTGGCACGGGCGCAAGGGGAACCAAACTAACTAATAATCATGAGCGAACCCGTCTCACCAGAAGAACTGGAGATGATCCTCGACGCGCTTACCGACTGCATGTACCCGCACCGGCAGAAGCTGAACCGAAAGAGGAAGAAAGAGTACTTTGACCTGCATCAGAAGGTAGGGCAGGCGCTCGGGGGGAAGGGCGTGACCATAATCTGGGAGGAGGTGAGTGAATAAAAAGAGCGCCGCGGGGGGATCCGCAGCCGTCAGCGCCATCCTCCTTGCCCTGGCGATTCTCGACCCAATCCCGTCCAACATACTAATCTTCACCATGGTCACCCTCGGATTTTTATTCAGCTACTACCTGACATGAACGAACAGGAATTTCATGACCGCCTGTACGAGATAGTCGAGCACATAGTCCTGGTGGAGAGAAACCGCAAGGAGGAGGTCAGCGCCGGCATATACCGGAAGGACATGGGTTCCACCGCCCGCATGGTCCAGGCGGTACACCGGATAGAGAGGCTGGCAAAGGAGTTCTATGAGAAATAAGTTTGATTATAGTGATTTCCTAAATTCCCTTATATTCCTATTCGTTCTGATTCTTTTCGGGATTTTCGGATATGTATATTACGTTAGCAAGAGAAGTTGTGACGAGCGGGGCGGCGCATTGGTAAAGGGGGTAGGGATAACAGGATACGCATGCGTAGCGGGACCGAATGGAACAGCCAGATAGCACCATCGTCCACTGGAAGAGCCTGGTCGAGAAAGCCCGACGGGGAGGCTGGAACGACCGGCACTCGGGATACGACCCCATCCTCTACACCAGGTCCGGAATCGACTCCAAGGCGCTCTACAGGCGCATATTCCAGGTTCCCTTCCTGGTAGCCCTGTTCGGCGAGGACGATGAGCCGACCGGGCTCTATGACAAGGAGATTAACGAGGTGAACCTTCCCCGCTACTGGAAGGTCAGCCAGGAGGCGCACGGCATGATGATGCGCCAGGAGCACGAGTCGGTACTTGCCTTTTTGGACTCGGTACCCACAGAGTGGGAGCGTGGCCTACGTACCCCAGAAATACCGCCCGAAGAGGCCCAGGAATGAGCCACTTTACCCAGAATGGATACCCTATGCCTGGTTCTTCCTCATATTCGTCTTTGTCGGATTCGCAATCATCGTCTTTTCCCAGCGTTAGGATTCCCGAGTTCATCCGCAGAAAGGAGGCGTATCGGCGCTTTCCCAGCCTCTTTCCCATAGGTGAGACCAGGAATGAGCACAAGGCAGAGCCCAGGAAGTACAGGACGTTTTATTGGTCTGACCAGGAACTGGAATGACCGAGGAATTTTCCCGATCGGAGCTGGTAAAGATGCGCGTGGACGCGCTGGACCAGGCCGTGGACTCCTACCTGAGCGTACTTGAGCAGCAGGGCAAGTGGTGGGGTTGGAAGAACCAGACCTTTAAGGGAATGGTAATACCTTACGGGGTGTGGCACTCTGCCGAGCGTGACGGCGAGAAGCGGCTCATCTGGAGCGACCGGGCCAGGTCGATGCAGACCGGAAGGCCAGGAAGCCCTGACCGCGTGGGGATCTACCGCAGGGACAAGGATTCTCCCGGCCTGTTCGCAGCCCTGGAACTGAAGACCGGAGGGGCGCACCAGACGGAGGACCAGAAGTACGCGCAGGGAATAATAGGACTGTTGGGGGGCGTCTACGCGGTCATAGGTTCGGTCAGGGACCTTGAGGAGGTACTTGAGCCTTCTCCGGGCCGACAGGCCCTTGCGGAGGCCTCCAAGCGGTCACATGACGTATCGGACATACCTTTTTAAATAACCTTTACCTTTCCCACGTAAAGGGATGAAAGCGTCCAGCCGTGGAAGGTAAACCCGTCATGGCAGCGCGGGCACACGGGTATTACGGTACGGAAGTTCTCTCGCCCGAGTACCGAGCCGTGGCTGTCCCGGTAGTAGAGGTGATGCAGCTCAAGCCTCCTGGTCGCCCCGCAGATGCAGCAGCAGTACTCGTGCCGTGCCCAGTACCGCTTACGGAAGGAAACCCACCAGGGACTTCTCAGATACCTCCTATAGGCTTCTTTGGTCATGCGTGTAGTATACTTTCCCGAGGGCTGGGAGAGAAAGCGGACCTAGGATCAGTCCGAAACCCGCTTCCGCCACCGTTCCGGGGCTCCCTAAGAAGAGTACAGTTCGGGCTCCCGGCTCCCAGTATGCACAAAGCGCACATATCCATTATGATATGTGCGCTTTTGCGTATATTTCTCACATATTGGGCCGTAATACACAAATTTCTGTATGTTATCCATTTGGACATAAAAAATACCGGAAGGTGAGGCTACCACCATTTCCGGTCTTTTTGTGTCCGCCGCGCTGACAACCCGTAGCTGGGAACGGATCCTGAGGGTTTCACCCCTTAGGGATCTGGCCGGGATGGGTACCGGTATGTCCGCAAGCCCCTTTCGGGACCGCACGCTAGGACCTAACGCTATCAGTATCAGGTCCTAGAAGGTTCCTGTCAATGCCTAGGGCAGTACGGTTCCGCCGCCAAGCACGGGAAGGGTCTCGGAGGACGCGGCCTGGGCCTGGGCCTTCATGGCGCTTCCGATGGTGTAGGCGGCCTGGGAAACGGCGGCAAGTACGAACGATCCTACTGCCAGTCCGGCTGCCAGCGCGGGATGGGCCGCGACGAAGGCCTTGTCAAAGATAGTTCCGATTCCGGTTGAGGCGGAAAAGGCGAGCACGCCGAGGTGAAGCCAGAAGGTGCTGGACTTGCGGCCTGACCAGCGGGACGTACTCCCCGATCCCGTTCGCTATCCATGAATCCTTCTTCAGGTCGGGGTCCATAGCCGATACGTCCCCTACCAGGAAGCGTCCCGGACGTATCCCGTACCTCTGAGACTCCCTCTCTATCACGCCCCAGACCCAGTCCCTCCGCGCCCCGTCAGGCGTCACCGTGAGCACCCTGGCCTTGGTCATTCCCGTCGCCTGGTGGAGCGCCGTCCCCTCCCTCTCCTCACGCAGGATAGCAGCGTACCTCGCCACCTTGTCCTGCCACTTTCCCAGCATTTCCGTC
>JANXWU010000334.1 GCA_025350985.1 Spartobacteria bacterium
TCGAGAGCGCGCTCTGGCCGGTCTTGGGCGACCCGACGCAGCTCCATCAGGTGCTTTTGAATTTATGTGTCAATGCCCGCGACGCCATCGCCGAGACCGGCACGATCAGGATCAAGGCCAGAAATCTCGACTTGGAGGAGCCATTGCAAACGACACTGGCTGAACTCCAGCCAGGAAAATACATCGTGCTCGAAGTCACGGACACCGGCGCCGGCATTCCACCGGAAATCATCCGCAAAATCTTCGAGCCGTTTTTCACCACGAAAGAAATCGGCAAGGGCACGGGCTTGGGTCTTTCGACCGTGCTGGCGATTGTCAAAAATCATCACGGTGTCGTGAATGTCGCCACGGTGCCGGGGGTCGGCACGACCTTTTCCATTTACCTTCCGGCGTGCTTTGAGGCCGGCTCCGAAGTCGCGCGCGACGCCTGGGACAAATCACTGCTCATGGGCAAGGGCGAGAAAATCCTGATGGTCGATGACGAGGAGGCGATTGTCGAAATCGCACGCGAAATGTTGCAAGCCCATGGCTACAAAGTCGCGGTGGCCACCAACGGGGCGGAAGCCATCCACGTCTATCAACAACAGTCGGCGGACGCGGTGGTGATTGACCTCATGATGCCAAAAGTGGGAGGCGGTCCCGCCATTCGCACGCTCCGCGAGCTAAATCCCAACCTGAAAGTCATCGCCATTACCGGCGCATCGATTGAAGAGGCGAAGGCCGCCGCGCCCGACGCCCATTGCCATCTCATCAAGCCTTTCGCGTTCGACGAGCTGCTTAAAATGCTGAGGCAGTTACTGGGTCAACCGGCGGGCGTTCCTTCGCCGAACCAGCCCGTATAACCCCGCTGCGCCCAAAAGGGTCAGGCTAACTGTCCCCGGCTCCGGCACGACGGCAAACAAGGTGGCGTTGTTAATGGCGAAGACTTCGCCGTTCGCGCCGATCAAGGTCGGTGTATAGGCTTCGCCCACGCCGGAAGTAAGAGTAATGGACTGGCTGAGAGTATTAGTCGTCAAGTCCCAGCGGTAGAGCTTGCCATCCTCGCTGTTGGCGAGAATGCTATTCGTCAGTGGGTCAACCACGGCCGAGTTGATGCACCATTCCCGGACGGCATTGGGATGCTGAGCGAGAAAGTCTTCATCCGGCGTCAGCCCGGCCACGGTTAGCACTTCTTTCATCACATTCTGATGAGTCACCGGGTCTTCCTGCGTGGCGTTGGGATCCAGAATGGCAAGCTTGTTCACGCCGTCGCCTCCGGCAAAAGCGTTGGCATAGTTGTTATACTTCACCATTAACAAGTAAGTGGAAGTGCCGTGATAGGATGGCACCATGGAAGCGGGGACGATGGAGGCGGTGTCATCCCAGCCGAACGAGCCGGAAGTCTTGACCTGCGACAAGTCCGCGGAGAAATGGTTCATCACTCCGCGGGCGTGGTAGCCATTGTTCGTGCCAAAGTAAACGTCGCCGTCCGGGCCGACGGTCGGGGAGGCGGACGATTGATCAATAACCGCCGACAGGTTTCTACTGGCGATTAGCGTCAGGTTCGAGCTGTTCAATGCCACCAGCCGGCCGTTGTAGCCATCGTTAATGGCGACATAGACCGTTGAACCATCGGCGCTGAGCGCTGGGGCGCTGTTCATCGCGACCTTGTTCATCCCCGATCCCAGACTACTGGCGGTCATCCAGGTGCCGTTGCCATTGGCATCAATGCGCGCTATTCCACCTTGCAGGTTGTTGACTTGCGATGGGTTATTAACTTGAAAGCCGAAGTAGATATTGCCAGCCTTGTCGGAGGTGATGGGGGTGTTAATGGTTACATTGTTGTCATAGGCCGTCTTAGCCGCCGCGCTGGCGGTGTAATTGCCCAAGCCATAGAAGGCCAGTTGACCCGAAGCGGTGGCGGTCGCGGCGTCCACCCCGTCGCGGTAATACACGGTGCCGCCCGCGCCGGCGAAGTAGAGCCGGTTCGCGGGAGTCAAGGTTGGAGAGTAACTCGGAACCCATCCACCCGGGATGGGCGGGAGGATGTAATCGGTGCTTTGCGACCAAAGCAGCGAGCCATTGCGTCCATTAAGTCCTTCCAGAGTAAATCCGCCATTGGCTCCGGTCTTTACCGGCACGATGACCGTGTCCAACTGTGTCACCAGCGGCGAACCGTAGTGGATCAGCAGGTACTCGCCATCCGTATACTGCGGGGCCAGATCGACAGGTGTCTGCCAAAGAATCGCGGTCAGCGCATCGGAGGCAATGGAAGAACCCGCCGTGTGCTGCGCGTCGCCGCCGTAGCCAGCCCACACCGGATCAGCCCGCCCTATCCTTGGTAAGAAAGCCAGCGCCAGACCAAGCAGGCAGGCGCTCCTGAAATGCCTCAACAAAGTCCTGAGCCGGCTGTTGTGACCTTCAACCATGACCGTGGATATAAATCCGCAGAAACCGGACGCAAGTGGAAATCCTTTTCCGAGACGGAAACCGTTGGACGCTTCCGCACCCACACGCCAGAGTTTCGCCGCCATGAAACTCGTCATCGCCGCCACGGGTGCGAGCGGCTCGGTTTACCTCCAACGCCTGCTGGACCGCGTCGCGCCACGCATGCACGAAATTCATCTCGTGCTCAGCGAGCACGCCCGCGAAGTGGTGCGCCAGGAAATCGGCGAACTGCGCGTGCCGGATGGAATCACGCAACACGGCGACCGCTCGATGCACGTGCCGTTCGTGAGCGGTTCGGCGCGGTTCGACGCGATGGTGATCGTGCCGTGCTCGATGGGGACGGTCGGGCGCATCGCGGCGGGCACGAGCGAGAGCACGATCCTGCGCGCGGCGGATGTTTTTTTGAAAGAACGCCGCAAACTGATCCTCGTCCCGCGTGAGACGCCGTGGAGCCTCGTCCACGCGCGCAACGTGGTGAGCGTGCTGGAGGCGGGCGCAGTCGTGCTGCCGGCGATGCCGTCGTTTTACAGTCGCCCGCAAACGGTGGAGGCGGTGGCGGACACCGTCGTCTCGCGGATTCTCGATCAGCTCGGTTTGGAAAATCCAGACGCGTACCGATGGAAAGCCGATGCGGATTGAACCGCGGAGGTCGCTGCGAACGCGGCGATTTAGAACAATCTTGATTCGCTTCCAACTTCGCCCTCTTTGCGCTCTTCGCGGTTTTTAAAAGATGAATGTATCTGCCGAAGAATCCGACGCTGCGCGCCGTTTGCTGTGCGCGCTCGGCGATCACCTTCGTGACGCACTCGCGCTCAGTCGCACGGTGAAGGGAGCGGTAAATCCGTCGGAAATTTCGCGCGAGTCGCAGGCGGACACGATTTACCACATCGACAAAATCAGC
>JANXWU010000239.1 GCA_025350985.1 Spartobacteria bacterium
ATCGATTTTGCGGAAGGAAAGCTGCTTGAGACTGGGATGATTGCGCAGGAAACCGATAGCGCGAAGATGTTGAGGTAAGAGCAGGCGTTCGAGCTGCTGGCAGTCCATGAGCGGCTTCAAATCGAGCAGGTCGCGGCAAAATTCGAGATTCAACTCGCGCACCGGCGAGCCCCGCAGCGGCGCAAGGTCGTGGACGTGCGTGCGCGCGAGATTGAGATATTGCAGCGGCATTCCGCGCAGCGTCGTGAGGTCGGTCACGCGGGTGTCGGCGAGCGAGAGCGATTCGAGTTTCATCCCGCGCAGCGGCCCCAAATCCGCGACGGCAGTGCGGTTGAGATTGAGCGAGCGCAACGGCAGTCCCGTCAGGGCGGTGATGTCGCTGATGTTCGCGTTGTCCAGATTCAAGCTGCTTACCGGCATCCCGCGCAAGTGGCTCAACTGCGGCACCGTATTTTTCGCGATGTCGATCGTCAGCGTGCCGTCCTCGTTCGCGGTCACCTGTCCTTTCAGCCCTTTCTTTTTGGCAAAAACTTCGCGCCAGGTGTCCTGGATGAGTCCGCGGTCCTGCTCCAGTTTTTCCATCGTCGCCACCGCCTCCGCATACCGCCCCTGGCTGCGCATCGCGATTTGGAGCGCGCGCAATTGTTCGGCGGTCAGTTCCTTTCCGCCACTTTGGGCGATCAGCTTGCGCGAAAGGTCGAGGTTCATCCGCGCGGCTGTGTCCTTGGGATTGCGCTGGAGCGCGGCTTCGTAGGCTTTCGCCGCGTCGTCGAGCCGGAGCAGCGACTGGCAGATGTGACCTTGCAACGTGTAGTAGCTGGACTGGTTCGGCACCTGCGAGATGGCGTAGGAAATTTTCTGCATCGCCTCGTCGAAGCGGCCATCATCCACCAGTTGCTGCGCCTCCTCGGCGAACGTCGGTGCCGTGCCGCGCAATTCCAACAGCGCGACGCGCGATTTTTTCTCGCTCTCGATGGCGTGCTTCTCACTGGCCAAAGCGCGGTCGCGCTCGTGGCTCAAAGTCATCACGAACGCAAAGAGCAGGACATTGATGAAGACGAAACCGATGCCGAGCAGGGCGAAGTTTGCTTTGTGCCGCCGCACCAGCAGCACGATTTGTTTCACCGCGCCCGCCTTTTCCGCTGTCGTCGCGAAGCCGCCCTGGAACGACTCGATCTCGCGCTGCAAATCCTCGACCGTCTGGTAGCGGTCGCCGGGATTCAGCCGCAGCGCTTTCATCGTCACCGCCGCGAGCGATTCGGGCACTTTGCCGCCGGGCAAATGCCGCATCGCCACCGGCTTCTCGTCGGAGTCTTTTTTCGCGCGCTGCGAGTTGTATTTGAGCGGCGACTCGATCGTGCCCTCGACGGTTTTTTTCAAAACTTCCTCGATCGTCGTGCAGGCAATCGGCGGGTGCAGCGTCAGGATTTCGTAAAGCACCGCGCCCAGCCCGTAAATATCCGTGCGCGCGTCGAGGCTGTGGATTTCGCCGCGCGCCTGCTCCGGCGCGATGTACGGCGGCGTGCCGACGACCACGCCATCGAGCGTGTGGAAACTCGCGCCCGTGTGCTCGTGCCGCCCGGAGTCGATGTGCGCGTGCGGCTTCGCGTCGCCGTGCGGGCGCGTGCCGTGGATTTTGGCGAGGCCCCAGTCCATCACCAGCACTTCGCCGTAGCCGCCGATCATGATGTTCTCCGGCTTCAAATCGCGATGCACCACGCTCTTGCTGTGCGCGAAGGCGACGGCGTCACAGACCTTCTGGAAAATGTTCATCAAGTGCGCGAGCGGATACCGCTCGAGCGTGCGCGGATTGGCGGCGCGAAGCTGCTTGAGCACCTCGTCCAGCGTCACGCCCTTGATCAGTTTCATCGTGTAAAACACGCGACCCTGCTCGTCGATGCCGAGTTCGTACATCGGCACGATGTTCGGGTGTTCGAGCTGGCCGGTGAGCCGCGCCTCGTCGATGAACCGCAACAGATTCTCCGGCGAAAATTGCATCTCCGAACGCATCACCTTCATCGCCACCACGCGCCGGATATGCACGTCGCGCGCGCGCAGCACCGCGCCCATGCCGCCGGTGGCAATCGTCGCGCCGACCGCGTAGCGAACCGCCTTCAGATCGGACTTCACCGACGCGAGCCCGAGGTCCGCGTCCCACAAGGCGCGCATCAGTTCGCGATTCGCCTCCTCGCTCAGGCGCACCTTCAAATGCGCGCGCCCGATCCGAATTTCCTGACCGGGATAAATCGGCGTCGGCAGCTCGATTTTCATCCCCTCGACCATCACGCCGTTCGTGCTCCCGAGATTTTCCATCAGCAAGTCGTAGCCGGTGAAAGTGATGCGCGCGTGCTGCCGCGACACGTCGTCGGTGTCGATGCAAATCTCGCAGCCGGGGTCGCGTCCGATGACGTGCTCGCCCTGGCTGATTTCAAAATTCGCAAACGGCTTCTGGCCGACGCTCACCTCGAGATGCGCCGTGATTTTCGCCGCCTCGCCCGGGGGCGGCAGCGTGGCCTGCTTCGCGAGCGGCGAGCCTGGTTGCGGGGATGAGGTGAACACGATGCCGTAAAAAAAATGACGCGATGAGCCGCTCGGAAACCGTGCCGCAGCGAGACGCTTGTTTCAAACGATTTCCCGGCGGGTGGAAACTTAGCGGCGGACCGCGGCGTCCAGAAGCTCAACGCTCAACCTTCAACGAATTGACTCCGCACGATTCGGAACCTTCGAGCGTTGAAAGTTGGAAGTTGAACGTTGGACGTTTTCCCATTCCAAAACGCATTCCCATCTGTCATCGCCCGTTCACCCCGCGTGCGCCGCGTGCGCGAGCAAGCCTTGCACGAGGAACACAATCCCGATCACCCCAAACAACAACCCCACCGCCCAGAACGCGCGCCGTTTCGTCAACGCCGAAATCGCCGAAATGGCGATGGCGATTTGGAACATCGTCACGCCGCGCGCGAGGATCACATGCTTCGCCAAATGCTCCTCGGCTTCGTGTTTTTTCTCCTCCGCTTTTTGCTTTATTTCTTCCTGCTCTTTTTTGTATTCGGCAAATTTTTCGTCCTCGCCTTTCTTCGTCTCTTTCCCCACGGCTTTCAGCAACTCCAGTTTCGTCCCCAAGACCGCGGCCTTGATTCCTTTGGCCTGAAAAAACGCCCATTGGTCCGAAGATTCGATCTGGCTGATCATCGCCTCGTTCGCGTGATCGCCGGCAAGCAGCGAGGCGACCGCCGCAAACGCCGCGAGGATCGCCGTGCTCAGTGCCACCCATGAGATCCATTTTTCCTGACTCATGTGCGCGTGATGTTCGACGTGTTCCTGGACTTGTTCGAGCGGGACTTCGGGGGCTTCCATGCGGAAAAGTAAGCGCGCCCGACGCGTAGGCGGTCAAGATCATTCGGCTTCGGCAATATCTCGATTTTTAATGAACGCGGGTCATTCCGACCGGAGCGCAGCCCGGCGCATCGTCACAGGATTGGTGGCGCGATTCCTCGACGGCATTGGTACCGGCACGAACAGATGTCCAGTCAGTCTGTACAGCCAAAACGGGCGCGCGGTTTTGGGAACGCGAAAGTGAGACGAGCTAAAACAAGCATGTCGGAATATAGCGGGCGTTTCACCCTAGCTTGATGCCATCCATTCGATAAAAGCCAATTCGGGGAGTAGAGGTCAACAATCTCGGTTCCAAGTGCCTAGCAAAAATGGCCGGAACTACGGCGGAACTCTTACGGCGGACTTTGGACATTTGATCGA
>JANXWU010000357.1 GCA_025350985.1 Spartobacteria bacterium
GAAAGTTTACGCGGTGGTCCTTGCCCGTGCCGAGCAACAGCGACGGCGGAATTTTGCCTTCGCCCGCGGCGCACAGGGCCAGATGTAAAATCCACGCGCGGATGCGGTCTTTCGGTTTCAACGTCGCGCATCGAAACAACACGAGCCGTCCGCCGTAAAGCGGCTCGATCTTTCCCGCGAGCGAGAAGGCACCGATCTGCAACTTCACCAGCAGCGGTTCATCCCGCTGCGCTCCCGCCATTTCGGGCGCGATGGTTTTGGCAAAATCCGCCGCCTCCGCGCGCAGCCCGAGAAACCGCGCCGCCCCGAGCGTCCCGTGCGGGAGCAGGCCGCGCGCGCGCCATCCATCGTCGCAGGATGCGTCGTGCGCGAGCGCTTGTTCGAGCAGTTCCTGTTTGATCGGATAGGCGTCGAGCGCGCCGATGACGAACGGTTCCACGTCGTCCAGCGCGTCGTCTGTTTCGTCGAGCGTGAGGCCGAGACGGCGGCGCAGAAAATGTTTCGCGGGGTTCACGAAGAACTCCGCCAGGCTTCGCAGATCGACGAGGCGTGCGCCCGCGTCCGGCTCTGGAAGCGGCTTCGCGAGGAAGTGCGGGCCGTCCTCCACCGGTCTCAGCAACGCGCGGCTGGCGGCGGCGTTCGCCTCCGAATAGCTGAAACGCCGCGCGTCCTTTCCCGAAAAATAAACTGGGCTGAAGGCGTGAAGTCGATGCCCGGTCACGACAAAACTCCGCGCGTTTTGTTTCTCCGGAAACGTGCAGGCGCGATCGAGATAATCGAGCAACTCACTCACGAGAATCGACGGAGGCAGCGCTTCGTTGTCGCGCGCCGACCGCCCCACAAAGCTGATGTGAAGCCGCTCGCGGGTCGAGAGGAGCGCTTCGAGAAAAATCCCGCGATCCTCGTCGCGGAGGGAATGATCGCCGCAGCGCGGGTCGGAGGCAATCTGGTCGAACGCGGGCGGGCGCACCTGCCGCGGAAACGAAAGATCGTCCAGGCCGAGGAGGCAGAGGACGCGCGACGGGATGCTCCGGTTTGGCTTGAGCGCGGCAAAAGTGACGCGGCCCGTCAAAAATCCACCGCGCTGCGCGCCCGCGTCGAGCAGGGATACGAGATGATGCCGCACAACGCAAAACTCAACCGGCGTCGAGTCGCCCACGATGCTGGCCACGCTGCGAAGACGCTCGATCGCGGCGCGAATCGCGCGCAGTTCGGACGCTTCCTCCGCCTCGTCTCCGGCAAAGAAATCGTCCACGATTTCGCGAAGCGCCTCCGGCCACGCAGCGAGCGGACGCGGCGCGGGCAGGCTGGCCACGAGCCGGAACATTGCCTCCACCGCGGAGATGAAGCGACCGAGCAGTTCCGCCCCGGTTCCCTCGACGCCGTCGCACGGCATGATGCCCTCGAACATGCGGCGGTTTTCCCCGGCCATGGCATAACCCAGAAGCAAACGGTCCAGACCCGCGCGCCATGAGTTCGCGTGCTGCGCCGGAAGATCGAGCCCGGCGCGATGCATGCCATCAATGCCCCAGCGGATGCCGCTCTCGCCCATCCAGCGGCGGATCGTTTCCAAATCGTCGTCGGCAAAGGCGAAGCGCCGGCGGATAGACGAGCTTTCGAGGAGCGCGAAAACCTCCGAAGCCGTGCAGCGGCTTTCAGCGAGTTCGAGCAACGCCAGAAAGGTGGCCGCGGTCGCGCTGGCGGTGCGCGGGTGCCGGTCGGCGACGCTGAACGGAATGCGGCGCGATTCGGTCTCGGGACAATCGAAAACGGCCTGCACGAACGGCGCGTATTTTTCGATGTCTGGGGTCAGCACGAGCACGTCGCGCGGACGCAGCGACGGGTCGGCATCGAAAAGTGCGAGGAGCTGGTCGTAGAGCACTTCGACCTCGCGCATCGGCGAGTGGCAGGCGTGGACTTCGATCGAGCGATCTTCGGGCGCGATGACCTTTTTAGGAACGTCGTCGTGGCCGCGTGATCGCGCGTGCAGGATGTCGCTCTGCACGAGGTGCAAAAGATCGTTCTCGCCAGGCTCGAGGAACTGCTCGGGCGCTTCCTGTGCGAGGTGATCGAATTCTTCGTCGATGCCAATCCGCAACTCGATGAAATCGCGATGCAGCCGCCCCATCGACGCCAGCAGCGGGTTGCCCTCCGGCAGCGTGTCGTCGGAAATCGTCGCGCCCTTTTGCGCGAGCCGGGCGAGGAGTTTGGCACGCTGTTTGGGCGGCAGGTCGTGGCCGAAATATTCGCGCGCCGGTTGCAGCGAAAACAGGCGCACGTCGCACTGGCGGGACAGTTCAAAAAACACGCGCAAGTAAAATGGCGGCAGGGACGAGATGCCGAAAATCGACACGCGTTCGGGAAGGCCGGCGGGCCGGGGCTCGCTTGCCGAAATCCGTCGGCCAAGGCGTTCGTGAATGGTGGCGAGGTGGGTGCGGTTTTCCGCCAACGCGCGCCAGAGCATCGCCTGCCAGTCCCCGCCGCCGGCTCCGCACTCCCATTCCATCAGCATCTCGGGGCGATGGACGAGATATTGATCGAAGGCTTGCGCGATTTTTTCCGAGAGTTGAAAGCGCATCATCCCGTCGCCAGCCGCGAGATAACGCCGGACTTCAGCGAAGGCATTTTCCTGCATCAGCGATGGCAGGAGACGATGGATGCGCCACGCGAGCACGTCGGCGGCAAACTCGTCTTTCTGGGGCAGGTCGGGGAAAAAAGTC
>JANXWU010000377.1 GCA_025350985.1 Spartobacteria bacterium
GCCAGATCGAGCGCGACGCTGCCGCCGCACGCGCAATTTTTTAATCCCGGGCGTTGGAACTTAACGCGCACCCAGCCGGTCGCACAAAATCGCGCCGACAAACACCGCGCCAACGAAGGCGTTGCTGTGGAAAAACGCGGCGTTGATCGCGGGCAAGTCGAGTCTTCGCGCGACGCGATGCTCGTACACCAGCGCCGGCACCATCACCCCGCAACCGGCATAAAACCAGATTCCCAAGCCTGCACTCACGCCAAACGCGAGCAGCGCGAGCCACATCGCACCGTGCAAGATCTGCGCCCACGCAAGACTCTTCCCGATCCCGAGGCGCACCACGAGCGAGTGCAGCTTTTCGCGACGGTCGAACTCGTAATCCTGCGTCGCGTAGATCAAGTCGAAGCCAGCCACCCAGAGCAGCACGGCGAAGGCCAGCACCAGCGGCGGCAGGCCGAAGCGGCCCGTCACGGCCAGCCACGCGCCGACCGGCGCGACCGCGAGAGCGAGGCCAAGGAAAAAATGCGACCACGAGGTGAAGCGCTTCGTCAGTGAGTAGAAAAAGGTGATCGCAAGCGCCACCGGCGACAGCAGGAAACAAAGCCAGTTGATCCACCACGTCGTGGCGATGAACGCCCCCGAACAACACACCAGCAACCCGACCGCCGCACCGCGAGCGAGCAGTTTGTGCCGCGCCGCCGTGCGTGGATTGCGCTGGTCGATGTTCCAATCGGCCAGCCGGTTGAAAGCCATCGCCCCCGTCCGCGCAAAGATCATCGCCAGAACGATGAGCGCAAAAACCCGCGCCGGCGGCCACCCATCCGCGGCCACAAACATCGCGCCCAACGCAAACGGCATCGCGAAGATCGTGTGCGAAAAACGGACGAACCGCAGGAGGCGGACAATCACTTTTCGCTCGCCGGCTCCGCATTTTTCATCGGCGCCCTCTCGTCAAACATGTCCATCAACCGGTCATCGACCCGGATATCAACGAGCTTCCACGGACCGTCGGCGCGGTAAAAATAAAAACGCCAGCGCAGCGGAAAATCGCGGCCCACCGACAGGTAGGTGGCGGCCAGCAAATGGGTGCCGACGCTTTTCACGCCGATCAATTCATGACCGCGCACTTCGCCAAAAACCTGAATCGCCTGCTGGGTTTTCGAGCGCAGCGTAGCGACATCTTTTGTCTGCTCGGCGATTTTCGTGCCGAGAATGAGATGCTCGTAAGCCTTGTCGATTTGATTTTTTGCGAGCAGTTCAAAAAACGTATTCAGCGATTTGGCAATCGCTTCATCCACCTGTGGACGCACCGCCGAATTCCCTTCACTGGCCATGAGCGGAACCGATTCACGCAACTGCACCAACGCGTTTTTTTGCCCCGGCTGCTGCGCACGACAAATCGGCAGGCCCGCGAGGAGGAGAGAAAACAGACGCAGAAATTTCATGTCAGGGTGAGCAAGGTTTTGAGCCGGCGCTTTGCGTCCGCAACGATCGGCAGTCCGTGGGCGAAGGTCATGACGTCAAAATCGAGCGCAAGCAACCGGCGCGCGGACTCTCGCAACTGCTTCGGATTCGCGCAATATTTGTCCGGCAAAAAAGCAAAGCCGGTCTGCCCGAGATTGATAAGCGCGTCGCCGACGACGAGCGTCCGATGGGCGTGCAAGGCCATTTCTCCCGTGCCCGCGCCGGGCAGATGCACCGCCGTGAGCCCCGCGCGAATCGCCACGTTTTCGCCGACGAGCCACTCGTCCATCGCCAGGGAAATTTCGCCGCGCGAGTTCTCGTGGGCGAACACCGGAATGTTAAAGCGCTCGCGAAAGTTTTCCGCCGCACGCTCATGGTTGCCGTTGGTTAAAATAACGGCCGCAGGAGTTGCGATGCCTGTCAGTTCGGCCAGCGCTTCTTTCGCTAGTGGAATCGGATCGACAAAAAACAACTCCGCCCCAACTTGCAGCGCGGTGCTGCACAGGTCCGCCTTCACCGCTGCATCGTAGCCCTGCCAAAAAAATAGGCCGTCCGCGATTTTCTGGAATTCATCGGCCGGACGCATGCGCGAAGATTAGCCAATGCCTTGGGTAAAACACGACTGCGCCACTTCAAGTGTTTTCCGCGTCATTTTGCGTTTTTAGCGGACAAGTTCTCCCGCTCAAACTGCCGCGTGCGCAGGCCGTAAATCACGAACGCCACGCCAATCAAAATCAGAAATAGCGAAAGAAACTGCCCGCGCGTGAACGCGCCAATCAACGGGTCTTCGGGTTCGCGAAAGCATTCGCACAAGATCCGCGCCAGCGCATAGACGATGAAAAACGCGCCGGTGAGCACGCCGCGCGGCTGGCGCGTTTTCGTCCGTAAAAACCACAGTACGCCAAAAAGCACCACCCCTTCGAGCAGTGCCTCATAAATCTGCGAAGGGTGGCGCGGCGACAGGATTTCGCGAAGACGCTGCTGCAACTCCGGGTCGGCGTGAACCTGCGCCGCCGAGGGCGCATTTTTCAACTCACTCGGAAACTGCGCCGCCCACGGGAGGGCCGACGAACAAACCCGTCCGATCAATTCGCCATTGATGAAATTGGCGATGCGCCCAAAGAACAGTCCGATGGGCGCGACGACGACGAGGTTGTCCCCGAGGCCCGTCCACGAAAGTTTGTGCCGGCGCGAATAGTAGAGCGTGAAAAAAATGATGCCGAGCATCCCGCCGTGGCTGGACATTCCGCCTTCCCAAAGTTTGAAAAACGAAAGCGGGTTGCTCACGAAATCATCCCACGCATAGAAAACAAAATGCCCCACGCGCCCTCCGAGCATCACTCCGAAAATCGCCACGCCGGTGATGAACCCGTCCACTTTTTCCGGCGGCAGCTCCGAGTAGCCGCGCTCCGCGAGCCACCGATAAAGTGCATAGCCCGCAACGAACGCGAGCACGTAAGCCAGACCGTACCAGCGTGGTCCGAGGCCGGGTCGGATTTCCCAAATGAACGGACTGAGGTGGTGCAGGTAATAGGCGATCATGCGTGCGCGGGAATCTTTCGCTGGATCACGCCCGTTGCTCAACCCTCTTCTCCGCGCCCCGCAGCACCTCCCGCAAAAACGGCGCGGTGCGACTCGTCTTGCTTTTAGCCACCTGCTCCGGCGTGCCGCTGGCGACGATGCGCCCGCCGTTTTCTCCCGCCTCCGGGCCCACATCGACGACAAAATCCGCGTCGCAAATGAGGTCGAGATTGTGCTCGATGACAATCACCGTGCTGCCCGCATTCACGAGACGGTGCAACACGTCGAGCAATCGTTCCACGTCGGCCATGTGCAGTCCGATGGTCGGTTCCTCCAGCAGATAAAGCGTCGATTTGACCGCGCGCTGACGCCGGAGGCGTTCGGTGTCGGCGTGCGCCACTCCGCGCGTCAACTCGCTCACCAGTTTGAGTCGTTGCGCCTCGCCGCCGCTCAACGTCGGACTCGCCTGACCGAGTTTTAAATAGCCAAGTCCCGTATCGGCAAGCAGACCGAGCGGACGCTGGATTTTTGGATTGAAACCAAAAAACACCGCGGCTTCTTCAATGGTCAGATCGAGCACATCTCCGATGCTTTTGCCGTCGTGCGCGACTTCCAGCGTCTGCGCGTTGTAGCGCTTGCCGTGGCATTCCTCGCACGGGATGTAAGTCGGCGGCAGGAACTGCATTTCGACCTTGATCGTCCCCTGCCCCGCGCACGTCTCGCAGCGCCCGCCTTCGATGTTGAATGAAAACCGGCTGGCCGTGTAGCCGCGCATCCGGGCGAGCGGAAGTTGGGCGAACTGCTTTCGGATTTCATCGAAAACTCCGACGTAAGTCGCAGGCGTCGAACGCGAGGTTTTTCCAATCGGCGATTGATCCACTTCGATCACATTTTCCAAAAGCTCCACCCCACGAATCGACGCGGTTGTTTTCACGCCACGGCAGGACGCCGATGAAACATGCACCTTTTTCCCAGCCTTCTTCAAAAGCGCGGCACGCACAGTTTCGCGCAGCGTTTCCATCAGCGTGCTCTTTCCGGAACCCGAAATGCCGGTGATAGCCGTGAAGCATCCAATCGGAAATTTCACGTCCACGTTTTTCAAATTGTTCGTCCGCGCGCCGAGCAGTTCGAGCCAGGACACCTTCTTCAACGGCCGGCGCTGGCCGTGCGTCGGATGGCAGAGCGGCTTGCTGAGGCAGCGCGCCGTTTCCGAGCGCGGATTTTTTTTGATCTCGTCAAGCGTCCCGCTCGCCACGACCTCGCCTCCGTGCATCCCGGCTGCCGGGCCGAGGTCGATGATGAAATCCGCGCGCCGCATCGTGTCTTCGTCGTGCTCCACGATCACGAGGGAGTTTCCCTTGCGCTTCAACGCGTCGAGCGTGTCGAGCAGCCGGCGGTTGTCGCGTGGATGCAGTCCGATCGTTGGTTCATCGAGAACGTAAAGCACGCCGCGCAGGTTTGAACCGAGTTGCGCGGACAAGCGGATGCGCTGCGACTCGCCGCCGCTCAAGGTTTTCGCGGAACGGTTCAGCCTCAAATAATCGAGACCGACCGTGCCCATGAAAAGCAGTCGTTGCCGGATTTCCTCCACGATGTCTTGTGCGACGACCGCAGTTTCTCCGGTGAATTTGAACCGGTCGATTTTTCGCAGTGCCGCCGCGGACGAGAGCGCGACGAATTGCTCAATCGTGGAATCCTGCACGCGGACGTTGCGCGCGATTGGATTGAGCCGCGAAGCCGCACAAACAGGGCAAGGCGCGGCTTCGTGCGGCTCCAGCCACTCGTGCATCTTTTCCTCATGCAACTCCGATTCCAAAACAGAATCCCCGCCACCGTTCGCTCCCGGCTGCGGGTCCCAGATTTCGCCAAAGCCGTGGCAGTGCTCGCACCAGCCGTGCGGCGAGTTGAACGAAAACATGCGCGGATCAAGTTCCTCAAATGACTGCCCGCAACCCGGACAACTCATCTCGGTGCTGAGGATCGTGAGGCGCTTTTTTGCGTCGAGCAGCTTCGCCGTGCCGCGTCCCACCTCGAGCGCGCGCCCAACGATCGCGCGCAGGTTCGCGCCGCTCCCGCTCTCGCCGACGAGTACGTCGATGGAGTGTTCCTGAAAGCGTTCCAACTTTTGGAAACCTTCAGCGTCGAAAAACTTTCCGTCCACGAGCAGCGTCGCGAAGCCTTCCTTCAACGCCCATTTCGCCACGTCGGTGTGAAAACCTTTGCGCGCTTTCACCAGCGGCGCTAGCACGCGCACACGGCCTTTGCGCGCGATCGCTTCGCTTTGCTTGACGATGGCCGCGACGGTTTGGTTTTGCACTGGAAGCTGGCACTTCGGGCAAAACTGCGTGCCGAGTTTCGCGAACAGCAGTCTCAGAAAATGGTAAACCTCCGTCACCGTCGCCACCGTCGATTTGCCACCGCCCTGCGTCACCCGCTGCTCGATGGCAACCGTCGGTGGTAACCCGGAGATGCTGTCCACATCAGGCTTTTCGAGCTGCTCGACAAATTGCCGCGCGTACGGCGACATGCTGTCGAGGAACCTCCGCTGCCCTTCGGCGAAGAGAAGATCGAACGCGAGCGTCGATTTTCCGGAGCCGCTCAGGCCCGTGATGACGACCATTTTGTCGCGGGGGATTTCGAGCGAGATGTTTTTCAAATTGTGCTCGCGCGCACCTAGAATGGAAATGACGGGATGAGGGGATGAGGAGGCGACAAGGGGGAGAGGTGACGGGGTGACGGGGTGAACTCGATACGCAGGCGGCGCTTCGGCTAAACGCAGTGCGCTTTGGTCCTCCGCGTTTTCATCCGACCACCTATTGGCTTTGTCACTCGCCGTTCGGTCGAGAATTTCGCGAAGAAATTTGCCGGTGTGCGATTCCGCAACTTGCGCCACTTCCTCCGGCGTGCCTGTGGCTACGAGGTTGCCGCCGGCATGACCCGCCTCCGGGCCGAGGTCGATGAGCCAGTCAGCGGACTTCATGACTTCGAGATTGTGCTCGATGACGAGGACGCTATTTCCCTCGTCCACCAGCCGATGGAAAACTTTCATCAAAATCGCCACGTCGTCGAAGTGCAATCCAGTCGTCGGTTCGTCGAAAATGAGCAGTGAGCGCGGCGCGCCCGCGTCCTCGCGACGCGATGCGGCGAGATGGCCGACAAGTTTGAGCCGCTGCGATTCACCGCCGGACAAGACGTTGAGCGGCTGGCCAAGGCGCAAGTATCCGAGGCCGACTTCTTCGAGCACAAGTAGTGGCTCGACGATTTTTGAACTCCGAACATCGAACTTCGAACTCCCAACGCCAGATGGGTCGCCGCTCGCGCCTACTCCATTTTTTGGTTCGGCATTCGATGTTCGATGTTCGGAGTTTCCAAAAAATCTGATCGCCTCCGTCACCGTCATCTCGAGCACGTCGTGGATGGACTGGCCGCGCAGATGGATTTTCAGAATGTGCGGCTGATATTTTTTCCCTTCGCACTCAGGGCAACGGACAAAGACATCGCTCAAGAATTGCATCTCGATTTTCTCGAACCCATTGCCGCCACACCGCTCGCAGCGCCCCACGCCAGAGTTGAACGAAAACGAACTCGTGGAAAGTCCCTGCGCGCGCGCGCCGGGAGTCTGTGCAAACTGTTCGCGGATGAAATCGAACACGCCGAGATAAACCGCCGGCGTTGAACGCGGCGTCCGCGCCAGCGGAGATTGATCGACCATCACGACGCGACCGACCCGTTCTGCACCGATGATTTTCTTGCAACGGCCCGGCTCCTCCCCGCCAGCCTCGCCTTTCAACCTGCGCAGGTTTTCAAAGAGCACGTCGTGGAGCAGCGTGCTTTTGCCCGAACCGGAAACTCCGGTGACGCAGACCAAGACGCCGAGCGGAAAATCCACGTCGATGTTTTTAAGATTGTGTTCCGTTGCTCCAAACACTTTCAGCCAGGCCTTCGGAGTGCGTCGCGCGTTGGGAATGGGAATCGACTTCCGACCGCGGAGGTAGTCGGCCGTGAGCGTCTGCTTGCGCGTGAGCTGCGCGACCGTTCCGTTGAAAACAATTTCGCCGCCGGCCTCGCCGCGACCGGGGCCGAGTTCGATCAAATTGTCCGCCGCGCGCAGCACGGCTTCCTCGTGCTCGACGACAAGCAGCGTGTTGCCTTTGTCGCGAAGACTTTTCATCACGCAAATCAAGCGGCCCACGTCGCGCGGATGCAGGCCAACGGTGGGCTCGTCCATCACGAAGAGCGTGTTCACGAGCGACGCGCCAAGACACGTCGTCAGATTCACGCGTTCGATTTCGCCGCCGCTGAGCGTGCGCGTGGGACGGTCAAGGGTGAGGTAATCAAGTCCAACCTCGGCGAGGTAACGCAGACGCGAAATGATTTCATCGCGCAGGGTCTTGAGCGTCGAATCATGAGCATCTTCGAATCCTTGATTTTGACTTTCCAGCAAGACGAGCAGATCGCCCAAAGGCATCGCCGCGAGTTGTGGCAGCGTTTTTTCGGCCACGCGAAAGTTCAACGTCGCCGGCTGAAAACGTCCGCCCCCGCAATCGTCGCAGATGGTGTAGCTGCGGTACCGACTGAGCAAAACGCGGACGTGCATTTTGTAGGCTTTGCTTTCGAGCCAGTCGAAAAACCCGCGCACGCCATACCACCGTCCGTTTTCCCAAAGCTCCTGCGTGTCCACTTTTGCGTCCTCGCCGAAAATCACGAAGGCCTGATCCGCCTCGCAAAGCTCATCAAATGGGCGTTTCACGTCGATGTCGTGACGGGCGCACGCACGCAGCAGATCGCGCTGGCTGTCCTTTCCGCTTTCGCTTTGAAACGGTTTCACGCAGCCGCGGGCGATGCTCACGCCGCGGTCGGGAATCGCGCGATCGAGGTCGATGCCGATGACGCGGCCGAAGCCACGACACTTCGGACACGCGCCGACTGGATTGTTAAAACTAAACAGGGATGGCGAAGGCGGCGTAATGTCGAGGTCGCACCACGCGCAATGCCAGCCGGTGGAGAAGGGATGAAGGCTGAAGGTCGGGGCCTGAAGATCAATCAGCGTGACTTTGCCTTTGCCGAAGCGAAGCGCGGTTTCAACCGCCTCGACGAAACGTGAGTGGATTTCATCGCTGATCGTCACGCGGTCCTGCACGACGTGAACCAGTGCGGGCAGCCGTTTCGCCGTTGCCGCTTCGTCGGTTCGGACGATTTCTCGGTCGAGCCAGACTCGGAGATAACCCTGCTTTTTCAAGAAATCGAAAAAGTCGGACGGTGCGGTTTTCGGTGGAACCGGGACGCCGAAAGTGACGAGAACCGATCGCCCTGCCAGGCTCTTGCCTGCTAGGTTCACGATGGATCGCGCGGTCTCGGGACGGATCTCGCGCGCACAGGACGGGCAATAACCGCGGGCGAGGCGAGGCAGGAGAATTTTCAGATAGTCGTTGATCTCAGTGATCGTTCCGACCGTCGAGCGCGTGGTCCTCACCGCGTTCCGTTGTTCGATGGCGATAGCGGGTGGGATGCCGCGAATTTCGTCCACGCGCGGTTTGTCCATGCGTTCGAGAAACTGCCTCGTGTACGGGCTGAAGGTCTCGACGTAACGCCGCTGTCCCTCGGCGTAAATTGTATCAAACGCGAGGCTCGATTTGCCGCTCCCGCTCGGGCCGGAGATGACGTTCAGCCTGCCGAGCGGCAAGTCGAGGTCGATGCCCTTGAGGTTGTTTTGGCGCGCGCCGCGAATCGTGATGAATCCTATTTCGGGCAGCACGCAAATGGTCGGGTTTTTCATTCGCGCGGAAACGAGAACTTCCTTCAGCACGCGGAAGTTTCAATTTATAGCCCAGTTCGTCGCCCCACAAACCCCTTGGCCTCAGCCATTTTCACCCTAGAAAAAATGCGACCAAAAGCTACGCAGCTTTGGCGCGCTTCATCACGTTGGAAAGCTTCATCACCTTCTGACGCATGACTTTTCCGCTTTTGAATTTCACCACGGCGCGCGGAGGAATTACGAACTCGCTGCCTTTCACGTTCGGATTTCTCCCGACACGCGCCTTCGTAAGTCTCACCTCGAAAATGCCGAAGTTACGAAGTTCTACGTTGTCCCCGGCGGCCAACCTCTCGACAATTCCGTCAAGCGTTTTTTGAATCACGTCCAGCACATGATACTGCACTAGACCCGTCTCGTTGCTAATCTTCACCACTAATTCCCGCTTCGTTAAGGTCGCCATACGTTGAAGTTATACGAGGCGACTACTTGTTCAAGCGAACCACCTCGCCTCGTCATAGTGTGTCGCTGTCTGAGATTTCGCGGGCGCTCGGGAATTCGGATGCCAAAACTTCCTGCGCGGTTTTGAAATGCATTTTTGCGATCTTGGGCAGAATCGTTTCGGAACGCATCGCCACCATTTTTGCCGCCACTTTTTTCACCTCGACTGAGGCACCGCGTGGCAAAGTTACGCCGTACGATTTGCCCGCCTGCTCCAGCCAGTCGATGAACCGTTCGCGCGCGAGAATAGACGCGGCGGCGACCGCAAGGTCCGACTCCGCTTTGGTGCGCTGGTCCAGTTGAATGCCTCGCCCTCGTTCGAGCAGCGCATCCTGAATCAGTCGCGGATTCGCGAACTGATCGCTGAGCGCGCGGGGGCAGTCGGGGCGCGCTTCGAGCAGATTTTCAATCACCCGCGCATGTCCCCACGCCAGCAGCCGGTTCAGGTTCCCAAACTTCGCGTAAAGCTGATTGTATTTTTCCGGACCGATGGCGACGACGCTGTGGATCGCGCCCGTCGTTTGTTTGATCATCGCGGCGAGGTCACGGATTTTTTTGTCGGAACCAATGCGCTTGCTGTCCTGGATTCCAGTCT
>JANXWU010000405.1 GCA_025350985.1 Spartobacteria bacterium
AAAGCGCCAGCACGCGCGCGTTTTTCCAGTTCACTAATCCCGCCGCAGCCTTCACGATGCGCCCACATGTTCGACACTCTCGCCGACCATCGCACCTGGCTCCTGCTTTGCGGCGTGCTGGGCGGCTGGCTGTTGATCCTCCTCACCAATCCCGCACGCACCGGGCTGCGCGACGGCTGGCGCGCGCTTCGCCGTTATCCCTCGCTCTGGCTCACGCTGGGCTTGCTGGGCTTTTGCTACGAATTATTCAACCTCGGCGTTCGGGTCTATTTTCACTTCGCGCTGCCGCCCTCGCAGCGACCGGAGTTCGTCTGGGTGCGGGAGGCGTGGCGCGATCCCGACCTGCGCTTGGGCGGCTCGCCGGAGTCGATTTGGTGGCTGCCGCACGCGGACCTGCTCGGCTGCCTCCGCGCCGCCGTGCTGCCGGCGCTGGAAAATCTCGCGGGCCTTTTCAACAACGCCGTCCCCACTTTTCCCGTCGCCGCCGTCGCCGCCCTCCTGCTGCTTGCGAACTGGGACGGGCATCACGTCGTGCTCTTCCACGCGTTGCGCAAACGTTTCGGCGCCTGGGGCTGGATCGTCCATTTCGGCATCGTCCTCTGTGCGCTCGCAGCCCTCGCCAAGCCGCTGCTTTACGCCGCGCCTCCGCTGCTTCAGTTGAGCGACGACGCGTTTGGCGCGTGGTTCCAGTGGTCGCCTGTCGTCGAATGGCTCTCCTTTTTGTTCGAGTATTTGTTCGGCGTTTTCGTCCAGCTTTACCTCATCCTGCTCGCCTACGTCTGGGTGCGCGGACTGAATTTCACGCACCAGCATCTCGTCGATTTCTCGCTGCGCCGGGGCAGCTTCGTTTTGAAATGGGCGGCCATCGTGATGCTGCTCAGTTCGCTCTTCGTCAACCTGCCGCTCCTGCTGAAAAACTTCGCGCCTTTCGCCGCGCATCTGCCGCAGGACGCCGTTGCCATCGACCGTTATCAAAACCGCGCGCATCTCGGCCTCGCGCTTTTTTTACTGCTCACCGCCACCCTGCAAATCACCCTGACTTTTCACAGCGAGTCGTGGCGCAAGGCGTTGCGGGATCACGCCCGTTTTCTGGTTGGAAGCATGGGGCCGTTCGTTTGGTTTCTCATCATCGCGGCGCTCCATCTTTTCGCGCTGCACGCGCTGAATCTGGTCATCGCAGGCGGCGTCGGCGAAGGCACCGCACTCTGGGTCGCATGGAAGCTTGTCTTCCCGTGGCTCGCGGGGTTGGTCACCGGCTGGCTGCTCGCCGGGTGGGTATGCGTTTTCCACCAGTGCGAAACCTCGCGTCTCCACACTCACGAGCGCATCCGATTTTGAAAAACCGCCCGCGAAATTCGTTCCACCGGCCCCGATGATTTCATCCGCCCTTGCTGCCAAACGGTTGGTGTGCGCGAATTCCGTTTCGTCCGTGCGCGAAGTTTCCGCCGCCTTTGCCCCGGACACTTTCACGCTGGTGCTCGGGGAAATTGGCAGCGGAAAAAATTTGTTTTTGCGCGCGCTGGGTTTGCTGGAGATGCCGGAGGCGGGCGACGTGTTCGTGCAGGGCATGGGCACCCGCGCGCTCGACGCCGAAGCCCGCGGCGCGCTGCGCAACCGCCATTTCGGTTTTCTCTTCGCGCAGCCTTTTCTTCTGCCGTCCTTTTCCGCGATTGAAAACATTGCCATGCCCCTGTTCAAAATGGCGGGTGTCACCAGTGAGCAGGCGCGCCCGCGCGTGGCGGAACTCATGGAATTCGCGGGCCTCGCCGAACTCGATCACGTCGCGGTCGCGCGGCTGTCACCTCTCGATCAGCACCGGGTCGCCCTCGCGCGCGCGCTGGTCAACGAACCGACTTTTCTCCTCGCCGAATCCGCCGATGGCGCGCTCGACGGCGACGACCTCGCGGCGTTTGCGAAGCTGCTGCGCCAGGCGGTGGACGAGCGCGGCGTCACGCTCGTCGCCACCGCCACGACGCCCGCATTCATCGAGCTGGCTGACCGCGTGCTCGAGTTTGGAAATGGCCGCATCGCGCGCGACTCGCAGCCCGTCGCGTTCGGAGGCGCCACGGCGTGAACGCGGCTCCCGCTTCGCCCTCGGCGGAGGCGATTACGAAGGCGAGCAAGTCGAACCTCGCGCTCGCGCTCATCGCGCTGCCGCGGGAGCGCCGTCGCGACATGACGACGTTTTACGCCTTCTGCCGCGTGGTCGATGACATCGCCGACGAGCCTTCCGTCCCGGCGGAGGAAAAGCGCGTGCAACTCGACGCGTGGCGGCGCGCGGTTGGCGAAACTTTTTCAAGTGAACCCGCGCTCGCAAGGGAAGTGCGCGCGCTGATCGCGAAATATCAAATCGACGCGAATCTTTTCCGCGAGATCATCGCCGGTTGCGAGATGGACCTGGCCGGAGCGCGCTACGAGACGTTCGAGGATTTGCGACTTTACTGCTACCGCGTGGCCAGCGCCGTCGGGCTGGTGAGCATTCAGGTTTTCGGGAGTAAAAATCCCGCCGCGAAAAAATATGCCATCGATCTCGGGATGGCGCTGCAACTGACGAACATTCTTCGGGACGTGGGCCAGGATTTCGCGAATGGCGGGCGCATTTATCTCCCGCTCGAAGACCTCCGGCGCTTCGACTTTTCGCCGGACGATCTCTCCGCGCAACGACACGACTCGCGGTTTCAGGCGCTGATGACTTTCGAGGCCGAACGCGCCCTGACTTTTTACCACAATGCCGTGTCGGCAATGCCGCGCGACGACCGCCGCGCGCTGGTGGCCGCGGAAATCATGCGCGAAGTGTACGGCCAACTGCTCGGGCGGATGCGGCGCGACGGCTTTCGTGTTTTCGACCGGCGCTATTCGTTGAGCAAACTGGAAAAAGCGGCGATTATTGTCCGCGTTGTGGCGCGCAGTTTTTTCTGAACAAAATCCCGAACGCATCCGTCTGTTTGGCCGAAAACGAAACCGTAATCACTATCCCACCCTTATGAAACCCACCCGCATTGCCTTCACTTCGCTGACGCTGGCGTCGGCCTTAATTTTCACCTCCTGCGAATCGACTACGGGCACCGGCGCGCTTGCCGGTGCGGGCGCGGGCGCAATCCTCGGCCATGCACTGGGCGGTGGTAGAGGCAACAACGTCCTTGCAGGGGCAGTTGCCGGGGCGGCGGTGGGCGCGCTGGCGGGTCACCTGATCGGCCACGCCGACGATCGCGGTTACTATGAAGGGCGCCGGCTCCCGTATGGCCGCCCTGCCGGACGCGGTTTGGCCGAAAGCCCTTATTCGCCGTACAACCTTGTCGATGTTCGCGGCATTCCGCCGGGTGCGGTGGTGGAGGATCCCTCGACCGGAGGCCGTTTTATTCGGCCGTAGGAACCTCGGATCCTCGCGCGAAAAGCGATCAACCGAGATGCTTGATCTTCGCCTCGGTATCTACCGAATCGAACGACTCTTCAAAGTCCTCACGGTCATCCCGCGACCGCCCCAAAACCGCCAGCAAGATCACCATTGCCAAAATCCACGCGGCAAACACCACGCCTGTTGTTAGATAGTTCATTCGTTTTCCCCCTTGTTTGAAGAAGCGATGCTAAGGAGCGCCATGCATGGGCTCAACCCGAGATGCCTGTCAGCAATTTCCCGACAGTGACCCGCAATCACCCTCGCCTTCCGCGTCGGGTTGTGTTTTGAATCCCGCATGAACGACTGGCTGGTTTTCCAAGGCGATAACGGACTCATGCCGCCCAATATCCCGATTATGGTGATCGGGCTGCTGCTCGGTTTTTTACTCGGCCAAACGATGGCGTGGGTTTACATGCTTACTCACAGCGGACTTTCCTATTCGCGCACCTTCGTCAACGCACTCGTCGTGACGCCGGTGATCGTCTCGCTCGTGATGACCGTGCTGGCCAACAACATCGTCTCCGCCTTTGGGCTGCTCGCCGTGTTTGCCATCGTCCGCTTCCGCAACATCCTGCGCGACACGCTCGACACCTCTTACTTACTCCTGGTGATCTTTGCTGGCATGGCCTGCGGCACGCAAAAGTTCACAACCGCCGTGGTCGGCAGCCTAGCCGCTTGTTCCGTGCTCATCTATCTCTGGTTCACGAAATTTGGCACGCGCCACCGTTTCGACCTCATCCTCAATCTGCACTGGGCGCGACCCGCCACCGACCGACCGCGCCTCGAAGCACTGCTGTTCCGGCACAGCCGCGCGGTGCAACTCGCCAGCCAGCGCACCCAGCCCGGCTATACCGGCGCGGACTTATCCTTTCGTCTGCTGCTCCGGGATAACCGGCGCACTGAGGGCTTGATTGACGAACTCCAACGGCTCGAAGGTGTATCTCAAGTCACCAGTTTGCGGGCGGAAGACGAGTCAGAGCTATAGGCCCGCCGAGTGGTGGCTCTACTTCTCGACCGGCTTACCGGCTTCCTTCCACGCATTAAATCCACCATCGAGATGATAGATGGTTAGGAAGTGATGCTTTGCCATCAAGTCGCGCGCCTTGGAGCTGCGTCCTCCCCCCGCGCAATGGACCAGATAAGTCTGACTCTTATCGAGGGAATCCAAAGTCTTGTTAAAGTCCGGGGCAAGGAAGTCCAAATTCTTTGCTCCTGCGATATGTCCTTCCCCAAATTCTTCCGGCGTCCGTACGTCGAGCACGACCACCTTCTTGTTCTCCTGTAGAAGATTGGAAGCCTCGTCAGCTTTCACGTTTTTGATTAACGGCCCATCGAGCTTGTCATCGGCCAAACCCGTCACATTGCCGGCGAAAACTAACCATATAAGACAAATAGGAATAGAAATTCTAAAACACATACGGCAGGGACTCTAAGTTAAATTTTGGGCCTTCGTCCCCTAATTAGAGAGACTAGAAATAGGATGATAAAGACAGCGAACAGGACTTGAGCTATCCAAGTGGCGGTGCCGGCGATCCCGGTAAAACCAAGCACGGCCGCGATGATTGCGACAATCAGAAAAACAACAGCGTAGTGAAGCATATAATGAGGTGGTTGGTGTTAAGTTACTGCGTCGAGAGCAATGAAGAGTTAAAGGTCAGCGATGACTTTTCGGATTTGGTCCTTGGCTTGGCCGAGTTTCTTTTCCAAGCGACCAAGGAACTCGTCATCCTGCCCTTCCGAATAAGTCAGGTCGTCGTCCGTAAGTTGGGCGTATTTTTGTTTCAACTTCCCTTTTGCTTCGGTCCAAGACCCTTTGAAAGTTAGTTTGTTCATATGGGTTTCCTCAAGCTGGCAGGCTAACCCAAATATCGCGCGGACAAGGTTTCGCGGATGTTCCGAATCGCATCGGCAGCTTGGAGTTAGAGCATTTCGAGAAAACGTGTCGTCGCTGAGTCCTGCGGACCTCGCCTGTGGGCCTCGATTAAGTTCGTTTTGGCGAGGGCGCCAAAACCAGCACGCGAGGCGCGTGCGCTCCACACCGGAATTGCCGCGCGGCTAACACTGTTTGCCAAAATGCTCTATAC
>JANXWU010000414.1 GCA_025350985.1 Spartobacteria bacterium
CGGAAGTGGACGACGTGGCCGACACCAAACAAGTCCGCGATTACGTCAGACATTACGGGCAGGTGCTCGTGACCAACTACCGAAGTTTCCTCCTCCTGAAACGCGGCGACAACGGCCAGCCAGTCCCGCTGGAATCGTTCCAACTCGCGCCGGACGAAAATGCTTTCTGGCAGGCGGCGGCACAACCCCGCAAGACCGCCGGCGAACTGGGCGGGCGCTTTGCCGAATACCTCAAGCGCGTCCTGCTGCACGCCGCGCCGCTGAACAATCCGCGCGATGTCGCCTTCTTCCTCGCCTCGTATGCGCGCGATGCGCGGGCGCGCGTCGAGAGCGCTGGCAATCTCCCCGCGCTGGCCGCTGTCCGGGGCGCGCTGGAGGAAGCGCTCGGCATGAAATTCGACGCGCAAAAGGGCGAGCACTTCTTCCGCTCCACGCTCGTCCAGACGCTCTTCTACGGCGTCTTTTCCGCGTGGGTTCTTTGGCACAAAGAAAAGCCGCAACGCCGCGATGTCTTCGATTGGAAGTCCGCCGCGTGGACGCTCCATGTGCCGATGATCAAGGCGCTGTTCGAGCAGGTCGCCACGCCCACCAAGCTCGGCCCGCTGGGTCTCGTGGAGGTGCTCGACTGGACCGCTGCCGCGCTCAACCGCGTGGATCGCCCGGCCTTTTTCCAGCGCTTTATCGAGTCGCACGCCGTCCAGTATTTCTACGAGCCCTTCCTCGAAGCCTTCGACCCGGAACTGCGCAAGCAACTCGGCGTCTGGTACACGCCGCCGGAGATCGTGGAATACATGGTCGCCCGCGTGGACACCGCGCTGCGCGAGGAGTTGCACATCGCCGACGGCCTCGCCGATCCGCGCGTCATCGTGCTCGACCCGTGCTGCGGCACGGGCGCGTATCTCGTCGAGGTGCTGCGACACATTCACCGTTACTTGAAAGAGGATCAGGGCTTGGGCGCGCTCGCGGAGCTTTATACGAAAAAGGCAGCGCAAGAGCGCGTCTTCGGCTTCGAGTTGCTTCCCGCGCCTTACGTCGTCGCGCATCTTCAGCTCGGCATTCTTTTGCAAAACTTTGGTCTCCCGCTGGATGACTCGAAGAACGAGCGGGCCGCGATCTACCTGACGAATGCGCTCACCGGCTGGGAGCCGCCGAAGGAGCCGAAACAGCGCCTGCTCTTCCCCGAGTTCCAGGCGGAGCGCGATGCCGCCGATCACATCAAGCAGCAGCAGCCCATCATCGTCATCCTCGGCAACCCACCCTACAACGGCTACGCGGGCATCGCGCTCGAAGAGGAGCGCGACCTGAGCGACGCCTACCGCACCACGAAGCACGCGCCCGCGCCGCAGGGACAGGGTTTGAACGATCTCTACATCCGCTTTTTCCGCATGGCCGAGCGGCGCATCGTGGAGAAATCCGGCGAGGGCATCGTCTGCTTCATCTCGAATTATTCGTGGCTCGACGGGCTTTCGTTCACCGGGATGCGCGAGCGGTATCTCGAGGTCTTTGATGGGATCACCGTCGATTGCCTGAATGGCGACAAATACAAAACCGGCAAGCTCACGCCAGAGGGTGCGCCCGATCCGAGCGTCTTCTCCACCGAGCACAACCGCGAGGGCATCCAGGTTGGCACGGCCATCGCGACGTTGGTAAAACGCGGAGCACAGTCTGGCTCCAGAGCTTCCAGCGCCCCTGCCGGGGCGCGGCCGTTTGCTGGCGGTGATCCGGGGGCTGCGGGCGCTGGGGCGCCCTTACCCCCGGCTAATATCCGGCAGCCCTCCAGGCTCCCTGCGCCATCCGAGATCGTCCCGTCCGAGATCGCGCCGTCCGAGATCGTGGCATCCGAGATCGTCCCGTCCGATGTCGTCCCGTCTGACGTCGTCCCGTCCGAGGTCGAGCCATCGGAGTTCGTGCCATCGGAGTTCGTGCCATCGGAGATTGCGCCATCGGAGATCGTGGCATCGGAACGTCCCGGAGGGACGAAGGAAATTAGCCGGGGGTCAGCGAGTGCAACGAGCGCAGCCCCCGGAAAAGTAAAAAACACGCAGCGCCCCGGCGGGGCGCAGGAAGCCGCGCAAGTTGATTTCATCGCGGCAAGCGGAGCGATTCGGTTTCGCCATCTTTGGGGAAAGAACAAGCGCGTCGAGTTGCTGGAATCGCTGGGCCAGCCCGCGGCGAAAATTTACGAATCGCTCACGCCGCCGGTCGCCGTCGGTCTGCCGTTTCTGCCGTCGAAAACCTCGACGCGCTATTTCAAATGGCCGCTGCTCACGGAACTCTTTCCGGTCTCGTTCCCCGGCGTGAAAACCAGCCGCGACGAATTTTTGGTGGACGTGGAGAAAGACGCGCTGGTGCGGCGGCTGGAAAAATACTTTGACCCGGAAATTAGCCACGAGGAAATCCGGCGGCAATTTCCTGGCGTCATGGAAAATTCAGCGCGCTTTCACGCGGAATTGGTTCGTGACGAATTGAAAGAGCGCGGCCTTTTGCATAAGCATATCGTCCGGTATTGCTATCGCCCATTCGATGTCCGCTGGCTTTATTGGGAGCCGGAAACCAAGTTGCTCGACGAAAAACGCACGGATTATTTTCTTCAAATCTTTGAAGGCAATGCTTGGTTGGAAGCTCGGCAAAAACAAACGAAGGACGATTTCAATCGTGGTTATTTCACAAAGATTCTTGCCGACAATTTTGGTAACGGCCTCTCCAATTTCTTTCCGCTTTGGCTCAAACCCATTCCCGACCCGGCATCACTTTTTGATCGCGCTGGCGATGACCATCCCAAAGCAAACTTGACCGAAGCCGCCGGGAGATTTCTGGCGAACTTGGGTTTGCTCAATAAGCCGGCAGAACTTTTCTATCACACGCTGGCGGTGCTGCATTCGCCGACTTTTCGCGAGGAAAATGGTGGCGCGTTGCGGCAGGACTGGCCGCGCGTGCCACTTCCAAAAACGCGTGATGCGCTGCTGGCCTCCGCCGGATTAGGCAGGCAAGTCGCCGCGTTGCTCGACACGGAAACGCCAGTGCCCGGCGTCACGCAAGGTATGCCGCGTCCCGAGTTGAAGAAAATCGCGGAACTGAGTTGGAGCGGAACAGCGGACTTTCGCGTCACCGTCGGCTGGGGCCACGCGGGCCAGAACGGCGTGACGATG
>JANXWU010000424.1 GCA_025350985.1 Spartobacteria bacterium
CACTTTTGCAGGAAGATCAGTTGGCCCCGCTGCACCTGCGCGGCTTGATCGGCGGCAAAAATGCTCGCGGGAAAAGTGAGCCACACGAGGAGGTAAACGGCACGACCGACGCTGCGCATGGCGAGTACTGTAATTGCCGACGCGGCAGGGTCAATTCCACGACCGTGCCGCCCCTAATTTCGCGCCGCTATGCTGCGTTCACGCGCCCTATTTCGGCGCGGTTGAACGTGCGCTGGCCAACCTTCCTCAGAGAGTGCCCGCGCTTCCCGGAGCTATTCCGCGCCCCCGTGGTTCCCGCACGAACCGCAGCACTTTTTCCATTCCTCCGACAGCTTCATCAGCCCGAGCACGAGCAACACCGGTTTGATGATTTGCACCAGAAGGTAAATGAAAATTTTCAGCAGCCGCACGATCGGGAGCGCCGACATCAGAAAACCGAAACCGATCGCCCAGCAGGTGACTTGCGTGGGATCGCGCCGCACGCGTTGTTCAAGTTGCGCTTTGTACTCGCCGAACATTCCGGCTTTTTCGTGTTGAGTCTTTGCATCCATAGTGAGTTCAGTTTTGGCAAGATTGGTTAATGAGTTATGACCAGACGCTCCGCATTTTCTTCCACCAGTTTTCGACCACTGGCGCCACTTCGCGATTGACCCAATGCTCGACATGCTCCGCGGAGTCGTGTCCGAGTTTGCCAAGGTCCACCTCCTTCACCTTGTCGTAAACGCTGTGCGCCGCGTCCGCCGCCTCCGCCGTTTTGTGTTTGGCCTTTTGAAAAAGGGGCCACAGAAACGGCAGTACCAGCGAGCCGAGATGATACTTCGTGTCCTCGATCGTCGGCTTGTGCTTCACGTTCACATCGTGGTCGGCAGTGGGACGCAGCAGGTAGCGCACGATCACTCCGAAAACAAAACCAATCGCCAGCGCTTCCAGAAAAGCCGCGCCGGGGTTGCGTTCCGCTAGGCTCATTTGCCGTTCCATCAGATTGGCGGATTTATTTTTCGTCGCCTCCCAGAAATCTTCGGCCTTTTCCTGCATCCGTTCGCCGGCGTCGCGCGCGGCGGCACCGAGGGAAGAGGCGGCGTCCTTTGCTTGGTTCAATTCGGACTCTTCAGGCAGTTCGGGCATGTTCATCAATCAACGATTCGCACTCCGGGCCGGTCGCGCGTCCCCTTGTGTAAAAAAATTCCGCCGCACGCGCCGAGGTCATTGAGTGCGAGGCGTGGCAACTTTCCGCAACCCGCGTAAACTACGCGTCCGCCATGTCCGAATCCACAGCCAGCGCCATTGCCAGCGCGACCGATCTCTCGGTGAAATACAGCACGCAAATCGTGCTCGACCACGCCACGCTCACCATCCTCGAAGGCGAACGCGTCGGCCTCGTCGGGCGCAATGGCTCGGGCAAATCGACCTTCCTCCAAATCGCCGCCGGTGACACGAAGCCGGACTCCGGCCAGATGACTTGGCGGCGCGACATCGTCACCGGTTACATGCCGCAGGTGTTCGCTCTCGACGATCGCGCGACCGTGCACCAAAACATCCTCGCGGGCGCGCAGCGCGTGCTCGATTGGATCGAGGAATATGAGCGCATCCCGGCGGAGAGCCCGCTCAGTTCGGAGGTGTTGGAAAAAATAAACCACGCCGACGGATGGAGCCTCGAACACCGGATCAAATCGCTCGTCACCAACCTGCACGCGCCCGACGAAGAACGCATCGTCGGCACTCTTTCCGGCGGTGAAAAACGCCGCGTCGCCCTCTGTCGCGCACTGCTCGCGCGTCCCGATTTTCTCATCCTCGACGAGCCGACGAACCATCTCGACACCGGCTCGATCGAATGGCTCGAGGACTTCCTCGCGCGCTACGCCGGCACCTGTCTGTTCGTCACGCACGACCGCTATTTTCTCGACCGCATCGCGACGCGCATCGTCGATCTCACGCGCGGACAATTTTACAGCTACGACGGCAACTACACCGACTACCTGCTCGCCCGCGTGCAGCGCAAAACCGTCGAGGAGCAGCAGGAGCGGAAGCGGCAGAAGTTTTTGAAAAAGGAACTCGAGTGGGTGCGTCGCGGCCCGCGCGCGCGGCGCACGAAATCGGTCGATCGCGTGGAGCGTTATTTCGAGATGGCCGCGCAGGAAGCGCCGGAGGCGGAACTCGACGTGGATCTCATCATCCCGCCCGCGCCGAAGTTCGCGAACCGCATTCTCGAGTTGCGCGAAGTCGGAGTGGAACTCGGCGGGCGCGTGCTTTTTGAAAAGCTGAACCTCAACCTCAATCCCGCCGAACGCCTCGGCATCGTCGGTCGCAATGGACTCGGCAAATCGTCGCTGCTGCGCGTGATGCTCGGCCAGCTCGCGCCGACGGGCGGCGAGGTCGAGATTGGCGCGCGAACGCAGATCAATTACGTCGATCAAAACCGACTGCTGCTCGACGACGAGAAATCGATTTACGCGGAAGTCGGCGAGGGCGGCGAGATCGTGCGGCTCGGCGACGAGAGCATTTCGTTGCGGGCTTACTTGCGGCGTTTTCTTTTCACCGAAGAGCGCATCAACACCAAAATCCGGCTACTCAGCGGCGGCGAACGGAGCCGCGTGCTGCTTGCGAAAATCCTCAAGCGCGGCGGCAACGTCCTCATCCTCGACGAGCCGACAAATGACCTCGACCTCGGCACGCTGCGGCTGTTGGAGGAAGCGCTGTGCGCGTTCCAAGGCAGTGTGATCGTCGTCAGTCACGACCGCTATTTTCTCAACCGCGTCTGCACGTCGATCCTCGCTTTCGAGGGCGACGGCGTCGTGCGCTACAACGTCGGCAACTACGATTACTATCTCGAAAAACGCGCGCAGGAGACGGTGGCTGCGACGGCTTACTCGAAGCCTGCGCCCGCTGCCGCCGCGCCGAAGCGCGTCGAGAAACCGCGCAAAATGAAGTGGAAGGAAGAGCGCGAACTTGAATCGATGGAGGCCACGATCCTCGAAGCCGAGAACGAAGTCGCGCGGATGGAGGCGTCCTTCGCGTCGCCCGAATTCTATGCCCAGCACGGCCACGAATGGCCGGCGATGGAAGCGCAACTCAAAGCCGCGCGTGACAAGGTCGCCCAACTTTACGCGCGCTGGGCCGAGCTGGAAAAAATCAGGACGGCGGCGAGCGTATAGAGCAAGGATCTTAGCAACTTTAGAGGGGTTTTGAGCGGAGGTTTTTGAGCAAGAAGAGATACAGATTGTCGTGCCGATGATTCCAACGTCATGCGGATCTTTGAGGTGGAGGAAAAGTAATGGGCACGGATGCCGCGCAGTCGGGCGAGGCGGAGTTTGGTGAAGCTCCAGAAGCTTTCGATGCCATTGACGTGATTTTTGCCGCGCGCGAACTGGTTTTGATGATGGTGGATGCGGTGATGCTTGTAGCCACCCAAAACGAGGCGTCATAGGACTTCCAGCCGTCGGTATATACGGTGGCTTCGGAGAGCACCTGGCCCTTGATGATCGGCATCAGAGCTTGCCTGGAGCAGTTCTCGACGATCTCGGTGAAGACCTTGCCACCGCGCTTGAGCAGGCCGATGACGGGCGTCTTGCCGCCCGCCCCGCGCGCGCGTTTGCCGCGCACCCGGCGCGCTCCAAAGTAGCTTTCGTCGATCTCCACCTCGTCTGCAAAAGGCCGCGCCTCTTCCAGCGCCAAGGCCAAAATCCGCAAGCGCAATCCATCGTAAAGACTCTGCGTGCTCTGCACACTCAAGCCCGCCAGCCCAGCCGCCGTCAGGGCCGGAATGTCCGCACAAAACAACTTCAAGACCCTCCGAAAAATGACCTCGGAAATGTGCGCGTGCTTTACGTATCGGTTTTTCACTGAGGATCAGCATGTTATGCTCATCGCCTCCTCGTAAAGTTGCTAAGACCCTTATGTATTGCCTCATCTGTGTGAACTCCACGACCACGGCCACGGTTTACCTTACTAACCAAAGCAGTGGAGTTACCACTTCGTTCAGCATCAGCGCGCCGAGAGGCACGGCCTTGGTTGGAAATTCCGCCGAGTGGATCGTTGAGCGTCCCACCGTCGGCGGTTCCGTCGCCAACCTGACCGACACGAAAGCCGTTTACTTCGACGAAAGTATAGCTGGTCTAAGTGGCACGCCATTTACGATCATCAATCTCGGTTCGGGAATGCCAGTCACCATGACCGGGAATGGGAATGCCTCGCTGTCGGTTCCCACGTTCGAGACAAGCCAGTTAATGAAGGTGAACTGGTTGAAGGCTAACTAAACTCGCGCGGCGCACTGCACACTTACCACTAACGCGGCCAGAAGCCGGGATTTCGTTCAAACCAACGCGCAGCGCTGCGGTGATGACCTCCTTGAACGGTTTGTGCAGTCTGGCCGCACCTTTCTTCGCCTTCGCTGCGACGTCAGGATCGAGCGTCAACGTGGTTCTCATGCAGGCATCAGAATGCCAGGCCTAAAAAGTCAACGCGCTTGGCCGAGGATTTGTTCCACCTTCGCCTTCACGCTTTCATCCATTTTGATCAGCGGCGGCCAAGGGCGTTTGAAGCCTTCGCCCGCGATCTTCTTTGTCGCGTCGAGGCCGAGTTTGCTGCCGCTGGCGATTTCGCTGGTGGCGTGGTCGAGCACGTCGGAGGGGCCTTTGGTGAAGATACTGTCGCGCTGCGGGTCGGTGTTGGCGCAGAGGCGGAACAAGACGTCGCTGGTGTTATGCACGTCCACGTCGGCGTCAACCACCACGATGTATTTGCTGAACATCATCTGGCCCATGCCCCAAAGGCCGTGCATGATTTTGTAGGCCTGCATCGGGTAGGTCTTCTTGATGCTCACGAAGACTAAGTTATGAAACACACCTTCCGCTGGTAGAGCTATATCAACTATCTCCGGGAAGTTCATCTTGAAGATGGGCAGGAAGAGCTTCACGGACGCCCCGCCGATGTAGAAGTCCTCCATCGGCGGGATGCCGACGATCGTCGCCGGATAGATGGCATCCTTTCGGTGAGTAATCGCGGTTACGTGGAAGACCGGATAAGGCTCAGGCAAGGTATAGTAACCGGTGTGGTCGCCAAACGGGCCTTCGTCGCGCAAAGGTTCCTTGGGATCGACGTAACCTTCGATAACTATGTCTGAGTTAGCCGGAACCTCTAAGTCATTAGTCTCACACTTCACTAACTCGACTGACTTCTTTCTGAGGTAACCAGCTAACAGAAACTCATCCAAGCCATCAGGCAGCGGCGCAGTCGCCGCGAAGGTAAAGATAGGATCACCACCTAGAAAGATACTAACTGGCATCCGCGTGCCGGTTTCATAATAACGCCGTCCGTGGCGCGCGCCGACTTTCTGCAACTGCCAGTGCATTCCCGTCGTGCGGTCGTCGTAAATCTGGATGCGATACATGCCGACGTTGCGTTCGCCGGTGTCGGGATCTTTGGTGACGACGCAGGGCAGCGTGATGAACCGTCCGCCGTCGAGCGGCCAGCATTTGAGGATGGGCAAATTGGCAAGCGTAGGGAGCACAGCCGCCTCGGCTGTGGCGGTTGACGCCCCGTCAACCGCGCCGAGCGCGCCAACGCGCGAGGTTCCAACGTGCGATGGCGCGCGTTGTGCCGACGACGGGGCGTCGTCGGCCACACGCGAGGCGCGTGTGCTCCCCAATTCCATTTTCAGCGCGCCCAAATCCACGAGCAACTCCTCCGCGTGCGTGAGCGAAATTTCATCCGGCTTTTCCAGCCAGCGAAATTTCCGCAGATCATCCACGCCCGCCGCCTTCAACGTCAGCACCACTTCCGACAAATCAAGCCGCCGGATTTCGGACATCTCGTGCGGCGCGCGTTCGTCGTGTTCGGGACGCGACCACAGGCGAATGCACGTTCCCGGAGCCGTGCGCCCCGCGCGACCGGCGCGTTGATCGCTACTCGATTGCGAAATCCGCTCGATCAACAAAGTGTTGATACCGCGATTGGAATCGTAACGCGCAATGCGGGCAAGGCCGGAATCAATCACCAAACGCACGCCATCAATCGTGATGCTCGTCTCCGCGACGTTCGTGGCGACGACGACTTTGCGTTGTT
>JANXWU010000433.1 GCA_025350985.1 Spartobacteria bacterium
GGTTTCGTGCTGCGTTTTTTCCAAATCGGCAACCTGCAAGCCTACGCGTTTCTCTTCGGCTTGGGCGTCGTCGCGCTGATCTACTACATCGTCTTCCGCTGATCCCGCCGTGAATATTCTCAACCTCCTCATCTTCGTTCCGCTCCTCGCCGCGACAGCCATCCTGCTCGGCACGTCCGCGCGTCGCACCGCGCTCGGCGCGTCGGTGCTGAACCTCATCCTGAGCCTCATCGCGCTCTCGCAATACCAACCCGGCGGCGACCGGTTTCAGTTCCTTTCGGTCGCCACGATTCTGCCCGACTTGGATTTAAAATACTTCGTCGGCGCCGACGGCTTGAGTCTGCTCATGATCCTGCTGACGGCAATCGTCACGCTTGCCGCCGTGTGGGTCAGCCCGCGCGTCGAGCGGATGGAAAAGCAATTCTACGCCTGCGTATTATTCATCGCCGCCGGGGCGATGGGCGCGTTCGCTTCGCTCGACCTGTTTTTCTTCTACGCCTTCCACGAACTCGCGCTCATCCCAACCTTTCTGATGATCGGCATTTGGGGCTCGGGCGACCGTCACGCGGCGGCTTGGAAAATTACGATCTACCTCGCCGTCGGCAGCTTCATCCTGCTCGTTGGTTTGATCGGGCTCTATCTCGCCGTTCCCGAAACCCAGCGCACGTTCGACCTCACAAAGCTCATGCTGCCCGGCATGGTGAAGAATATCAGCGCGTCCGCGCACTGGATTTATCCCATCCTGCTAACCGGCTTCGGCATTCTGATTTCGCTGTTTCCGTTCCACACTTGGGCGCCCGACGCCTACGCGTCCGCGCCCGCGCCGGTCGCGATGCTGCACGCGGGTGTGTTGAAAAAATTCGGCCTCTACGGACTGCTGCGCGTCGCGCTTCCGCTCATGCCGGACGCCGCGCGCGAATGGTCCGACCTGTTGCTCGTCCTGCTCGTCGGCAACGTGCTTTACGTCGGCCTCGCCACGATTGCCCAAAAGCGGCTCGACCTCATGCTCGGCTATTCGAGCGTGATGCACATGGGCTACATTTTTCTCGGCATCGCGAGCTTCAATTTCATCGGACTCAGCGGCGCTGCGCTGCTGATGTTTGCGCACGGTCTGGCGATTGCCGCGTTGTTCGCGCTCACGGGCCAGCTTCGCGACCGCACGGGCACCGTGCGTTTTTCGGAACTCGGTGGCCTCGCCAAACCCGCGCCAGTGCTGGGTTTCCTGTTCGCGCTCGCGGCTTTTGCATCCATCGGACTTCCCGGCTTCGCCAATTTCTCCAGCGAAATCCTGGTGCTTTTCGGAGCCTTTGGCGCGCAGGTCTCGAAGCTGGTTCCCGTTTCAGGAAACCCAATCGCGCCGCCGCCGACGTTCACGCATTTTCAAGTCGCCACCGTCTGCGCGTTGTGGGGCGTCGTGATTTCGGCGGTTTACATGCTGCGCGGGTTTCGCGCGGTCTTTCTCGGCGAACTCGACAAGCGCTGGGCAAAAATTCCCGACCTCGCCCGGACGATCCGCTGGCCGGTTATTCTCCTGCTCGCGACGCTGATGCTGGGCGGATTTATCCCTCGTTTCTTTCTGAAGTTCGTGCAGCCCACGTTTGAAATTTTCGCCCCACGTTAACGCATCATGTTCTCACCGATTTCACTCGAAGCCGCCGTTGTTGTTCTCGGCCTGTTTTTACTGCTGTTCGAAGCGTTTTCGACGGAACCGGACAAAAGCCGCATCGCGTGGCTTGGGATCGCCGGGCTGGGCACAATCCTGGTCTTGTCGTTCTTCACGCAAGCGCCGGAAAACGCCGCGTGGATGCGCTTTTACACCGCCGATCCGCTGGCGATGTTCTTTAAAAGATTCGCGCTGGTCACGACGATCATCGTGCTCGTGATGGCGCTCGAATACCGCGGCGTCGTCACGAAATTCATCTTCGGGGTCTCGCCGCAATCTGGGCTCGGTGAGTTTTTTGCGCTGCCGGTATTGACGTGTGCCGGGCTGATGTGGATGGCGTCGGCGATTGATTTCACGCTCATTTTTGTGTCTGTCGAACTGGTGACGATTTCATTTTACGTGCTCGTCGCCTATATGCGGAGGAACACGGCATCGCTCGAAGCCGGCGTGAAATACCTGATCCTCGGCGCGCTCTCGACCGGCTTTTTCGTTTACGGCATCACCTGGATTTTCGGCGTCACCGGCGAGACGAATCTCGACCTGATTGCCGCCGCCATCCCGCATCTGGAAGGCTCCAAAGTTCCGCTGCTCTTCGGCTTCATGCTCGTGATCGTCGCACTGGGTTTCAAGATCGCCGCCGCGCCGTTTCAGCTTTGGGTTCCCGACGTTTACCAAGGCGCGCCGACGCCCATCACCGCCTTCCTTTCCGTCGGCTCAAAAGCTGCCGGCTTCGTCGTCCTCATCCGTCTCGTGAACACATTCATGGATGTGCCACTCGTCCGCGAAAAAGTGGTCGGCACGATGTTCGTCCTAGCGGCGCTCACTCTCATTTACGGAAACCTCGCCGCGCTGCCGCAAACCAACCTTAAACGTCTGCTCGCCTATTCGAGCATCGCGCACGCCGGTTATTTGCTCGTCGCGGCGGCCAGCTTCGGCGCGACGGGCGCGCGCGACGCGATCGCCTTTTATCTCGCGGGTTATCTGCTCATGACGCTGCTGACTTTCCTCGTCATGATCGTCGTCGCGAACCGCACCGGCGGCGACGACATCGCGCATTTTGCGGGGTTGAGCCGCCGCTCGCCGTGGCTGGCGTTTGCGATGCTCGTCGCGATGGCGTCGCTCGCCGGCATCCCGTTCACTGTCGGATTTTTCGGCAAATTCTTCGTCTTCGTCGCCGCCTACAAACAGCACCAATACCTGCTCATCGGCATCGGTCTCATCACCGTCGCGTCCGGCTTTTACTATTACTTAAAAGTCGTGCGCGCGATGTATTGGGACGCGCCCGCTGACGACAGCCGCATCCACGCGCAGCCTTTTACCAATGCGATCATCGCCACTCTCGTTGCGCTGATTTTTGTCCTCGGCGTTTATCCGCGACCGATTTTCGACCTGCTCAAAGTGAAGCCATTGATGACGAAGTTTGCGCTGCGTTAGGCCGTCGGCGAACGGCCTGGCCACGAACAAATGCCGAGTTGGAGCCAGCTTTATCTCATCAGCCAGTGGGCGATTCCGCTCGTGATGCTGGTTTACGTGCCGCAAAAGCGCAGTGCGGCGGCGGCGCGCACCTGGCTGTTGCTCATTTTTTTGCTGCCGTGGCCGGGGCTTTTTCTTTACGCGCTCTTTGGCCGGATTTACCTGCCGAAGCGGCGCATCGCCCAGCAGACGCGCGCGTCCATGCACATCCGCACCGTGCAGGCGCAAATGGGGACGCGCGGTGCGGCGGTCCCCGCGCTGCCGGCGCATTTAGTTTCCGCAGCCCTGCTCGCGAAACGGCTCGGCGATTTTGAGGTCTTTGGCGGGAACGCGGTGGAATTGCTTGACGACTACACCGGCTCGCTCGACCGGCTCGTCGCCGACATCGACGCGGCGAATCAACATGTTCATCTGTTGTTCTACATTTTCGAGGCGGATGAAACCGGACGCCGCCTTGCGGAGGCAGTGGAGCGTGCGGCCCAGCGCGGAGTCCGGTGCCGTGTGCTGATGGATGCCGTGGGTTCCAAGCGAGGCCTTGCTCATTTGGCACCCGCCATGCGCGAGCGCGGCGTCGAAGTGGTGCCGTTGCTGCCCGTCGGTTTGTTTCGCCGCAACGCCGCCCGCTTCGACTTACGCAATCACCGCAAGGTCGTCGTGATCGACGGGCGCATCGGCTACACGGGTTCGCAGAATATCGTGGACGGTGCGTTTGTGAAAAACCACGCGAACAAGGAACTGATGGTGCGGGTGACAGGGCCGGTGGTGGCGCAGTTGCAGGCCGTCTTCCTCGCGGACCATTACTTTGAAACCGGAGCGCCCCAGGACGAAAAGGAACTTTTTCCCCCACTCGAAGAAACCGGTGCGTCGCCGGCGCAAGTCGTCCCCAGCGGGCCGGGCTACCAGCGCGAGAACGGCCAGGAGTTGATCATCGCGCTCTTGTACGCCGCGCGCGAGCGGGTCGTGATCACGACGCCGTATCTGGTGCCGGACGAGCCGTTCCTCCAAGCCATCCGCGTCGCGGCGTGGCGCGGCGTCGAAGTGCATTTTGTGCTGTCGATGCACGCGAACCAACTGGTGACCCAATTCGCGCAGCGATCGTATTACGACGCCCTGCTCGACGCCAGCGTGCACATCCATCTTTCCGAACCGCACTTTTTACACGCAAAACATTTGAGCATTGACGACGACATCGCCCTGATTGGTTCGACGAACATCGACATCCGATCGTTCGCGTTGAACGCCGAAATCAACATGCTGATTTACGACGCCGAGGTTGTGGCGAAACTTCGCGTCGTGCAGGAGCGTTACTTTTCCAACAGCAAACTGCTCACGCGCGCGGAGTGGAAACGTCGTCCGCTCGCGGTCAAGGTGATCCAAAACACCGCACGCCTCGCGGATTCACTGCTCTAACGGGCGGCGCAAACTTACTCGCTCAACTCCACGTTCCAATACGCGACGTCGATGAAGTGACGCCAGCTCTCGTGATGATTTCCCCCGAAGGTAAAATGTACGAACGGCCGCCATTTCGGGCGCACGGGTTTGCGGATCAAGTGCATCCCCGCCTGATGCGGGAGCCGGTTGCCCTTGCGCGTATTGCACGGGATGCACGAGCACACGATGTTTTCCCACGTCGTCTGTCCGCCTTTGTCGCGCGGGATGATGTGGTCGAGGTTGAGTTCCTTCCGGTCGAAAACTTTTCCGCAATACTGGCAGGTGTTCTTGTCGCGCTCGAAAATGTTGTGGCGCGTGAACTTTACTTCTTTCGTGGGCAGTTCATCAAAAATGAGCAGAACGATCACCCGCGGAATCCGGATTTTCAGAGAGATCGTGTGAACCATTTCCTCGTCCGGCTCGCGCTCGGAGAGGTCGCGCCAGCCGTCGAAGTCGTGCGTGCGGAAGTTGTTGTTGCCGTCCGTCCAGACGACCTGCGCGTGGCCTTGAAAAAGCAGCGTAAAGGCGCGGCGGACGGTGCAAATGTTGACCGCCTGCCAGAGCCGATTGAGCACAAGCACATGCCGTTCGAGCAGCATAAAATTGCGCGGAAGCTAGCATCCGGGCTTCCGAGTGTCAACGGCTCCAGCCTCGGACTGCTGGCTTGCATCGCGGGGGCGCTTGCACTAGCTTTTGCGGCTTTTCTCTATGCGGAAACCTTCCACTTACCTTGTGCTCTGCGCCCTCGTGTGGTCGTGCGCTTTTTCCGCGTACGCCGCGGACGATCCGTCGGACCAGTTTCTCGATGCCTACATGGCCGTGCAGCAGGCGGAAAAACTGGAACTCAACGGCAAGTTTCGCAGTGCTCTCTCGAAGTATAAGTTCGCCGCCACCACGCTGGATCAAATCCGGGACCGGGCACCGGATTGGAAGCCAGCCATTGTGGATTATCGGCGGAAGAAAACCGGTGACGCGATCATCTCGCTGGAAGCAAAGGTGGCGCAGGGCGGCGGCTCCGTGGAGATCGAGGAGCCCTTGCCGGGAAATCTCGAACCCCCGCTGCCGCGCAAAGAGCTGGACGGCACCGGAGTCGCCGGCGGGTCGTCCGCGAGCCTGAGCGACCTCGTCGCCCAACGCGAAAGGCAGATGCAGCAGCAACTCAAGGACGCCAAATCCGAACTCCAAACCGCACGGCGGGAAAAAGAGGATCTCGCGGAGAAGCTGGACAAAACCATCAAGCAGTTAAGCCAGACGCGGATCAACGAAGCGGAGATCAAATCCAAGCTCGCCCAGGCGCAGGAGTCGCTGTCCAGCGCGAAGAGCGACAACTCGGCGGAGTTCGCGGGCAAGAAGGCGCTGGAAGTCGAGATCACCCGGCTCAAGGACGCGCTTCGCACAGCGCAGATTGATCGCGACGCCGCCGAAGATCAGGCGCTTCTTTACAGCAACCGCACGGCGACGGTGAAAAATGCCGCGCTGGCCCTCGCCAAAAAGGAGGTCGAGAAAGACCTGACCGACGCGCACAAAAAGATCGACCAAATCGGCAAAGAGCGCGACACGGCGGTGCGGGAACGCGACGTGGCCGTGCAGGAAAAAGAACAATTTGCCGCCAAACTCGGCGGAGCGCAGCAGCAGATCGCCGCGTTGACCAAAGAGCGCGACGAATCCCAGCGTGCGGCGCGCGAGGTGGAGGCGAGGCTTTCCGCCACGACGGAACAAATCGACGCGTATCAGCAGGAGCGCGACGCGGCAACCACGCAGGCGCAGGAACTCACCAACAAGCTCGGCGACATGCAGCAGCAAATGTTTGCGCTGAGTCGTGACCGCAACGACGCGAAAAAGGACAGCGTCAAACTCGCGGCGCAGTTCGAGGAAGTGCAGAAGCAAGTGGCGACCATCACCTCCGAGCGTGACAACGCGCGCAAAGCCAGCCAGGAAG
>JANXWU010000443.1 GCA_025350985.1 Spartobacteria bacterium
TTGATCCAAGCCGGATTATCCGTCCCGCCGGTTGTCGCTGCTTTTCCGCCCGCATCCGAGTAGATGTCGTAGCCGCCGGTATTGTGACTACCCTGCGGGTAGTAGAGATAGCTTCTTGCCCAAGGATCGGCTAGGGTCCACGCACGAATTCCCGGCGGCGTTCCTCCGGGAGGTGGAGGAGGTGCTTTCGGATCGGTCTTGTCCCAAGGGCCGATCTGGCTTCGTTTCAAGCCGGGCAGGTAATTTTTCCCTTGCACGCCGAGGTTCGGCAGTAGTTTCGTCCCGCTTTCTCCAACCGACTTGACGGTGCCGCCGAGCAAGGCATTGCCATCACCGGTCAGTGCCTGATAAAGCGCGCCTCCAGACTCACGAGCGCCGAGGCCGCCCGGTGCCGATCCGGTCGTCGTCGCTTCAGGTGAGGCGGGCGCGATCGAAATGGCCGGGTAAGTGCCTGCGTCGCTCTTGTAGTTTTCCAGCGCGGCTTTGAATTGCGCGATTTCGGCTTGGGCGCGAGAACGAGCAGCCTTGTCATTCACATAACCCGCAACGTTCAACAAGATGGCGGCGAGAATGAGAATGACGGTAATCACCGTGAGCATCTCGACGAGCGTGAAAGCTCGCGTGCGCGAATGGCAAATCGTCTTCATTGCGTCTGGTTTTGCATTCCTGTGATAATACTAATCAAGGGCATGAACAAAGCAATGACGATCGTCCCGACAACGACGGCGAGGAAGACGATCATGATCGGTTCCATCAACGACGTCAGACCGGTCACGGCATTGTCCACTTCGTCGTCGTAAACCTCCGCGATTTTCAGAAGCATCTCAGGCAACTGCCCGGTTTCCTCGCCCACGTCGATCATGCTGATGACCATGGGCGGGAACGCGCCGCTGGCTTCGAGCGGTTGCACAATCGATTCGCCTTCTTTGACGGCGTCGTGCACTTGATTGATCGCGGTAGCAATGACGGTGTTGCCCGCGGTTTCACGCGTGATATTGAGGGCTTGCAGAATGGGGACGCCGCTCGCCTCCAAAGGTTGCACGATCGACTCACCCTCTTTCACGCTGTCGTGAACTTTCGTAATCGCGTCGGCGATGATGGCGTTGCCCGCGGTTTCGCGGGTGATGTTGAGGGCCTGTAAAATGGGAACGCCGCTGGTGACGAGTGTGCCGAGCGTGCGGGTGAAACGCGAGATGGCACCCTTGCGAATCAGGTCGCCGAAAAGCGGCATCTTTAACTTGAGACGATCGATGAGGTAGCGTCCCCGCGTCGTGCGCGCCACCATCTTGAAGGCGATCACAAAAATCACGATGAAAACAAAAACCGAGAGCATGTGGTTTTTGACAATGTCGCTCAGATTGATGACGAATTGCGTGAGCGCGGGCAGCGGCTTGTCGCCGAGCATGTCATGGAAAATCTGCTGGAACTTCGGCACGATGAACGCCAGCAGGAACGCCAGAATCACCACCGCGATGAACAACACGATCACCGGGTAAAACATGGCCGCGACGACTTTGTTTTTGATCTTCTGCGCTTTTTCCTGGAACTCCGCAAGGCGGTTGAGGACGAGTTCGAGCACGCCGCCCAGTTCGCCCGCTTTCACCATGTTGATGTAAAGCTTGTTGAAGATTTTTGGGTGGCCCGCCAGGCTTTCGGAAAAAGTGCTGCCTCCCTGAACCGTATCCGCAAGTTGGTTGATCGTGCTTTTTAAGACGAGGTCGCGCTCCTGCTTTGCCAGCACCGTCAACCCGCGCAGCAACGGCAGTCCGGCGTCGATGAGCGTGGCAAGCTGGCGCGTGAAAATCATGAGGGTCTTGGTCTTGACCGTCTTTTTTTTCATGAAACCGCCACCGCCCTTGCCTTTCGCCGTCGCCCTGGCGGGTGCGGCGGATTTGTCCCTGGACTTTTTAGCCTTGGCCAGCGGCGCACCCTTGCCTTCCTCCACGACGCTGGTGGGGAAATAGCCGGACTGTCGCAACTGCCCCACGGCTTCGTTGGAGGAGGGCGCTTCCACCACTCCGGTTGATTCCTGCCCGCGGGCGTCCAAGGCGACGTAGTTAAACTTAGGCATAATTCTGAGGGGTGATGAAAAGGTAAATTCGCAATCCGTTTTGTCGAGCAGGAACGCTCTGAAAACAGGACAACCCGAAAGAATCAATCTGGAAATCAGGAACTCAGGAAAAGAAAAATCTCCTTTGATTTTTTCCTGAGTTCCTGAGTTCCAGATTTTCCGCTCAGGTGTATTTCAAAACTTCTTCTATAGTCGTATCGCCGTCGTATATGCTCCGCAGCCC
>JANXWU010000478.1 GCA_025350985.1 Spartobacteria bacterium
TCTGCTGGCGCGTTCCATCACGCTGGGGATTCTGGTTTTCCTCGCGGCCAGACCGGTGTGGGTGAGCGTGGATCGGGAGGAAAACCGGCGTGGCATCGTGCTGCTGTGCGACAAAAGCGAGAGCATGGCGTTGCCGGAGGATGGCGTGACGCGTTACGCGCAGTTGCTAAAACTGGTCGGTGAAAAACTCGCGCCGGCGCTCAATCGCGAGCACATCAAGATCGAGCCGTTTCTGTTTGGCAGGGATGCGGAATCGACGAATGCCGAGGCCTTGGCGAAGGCAAAACCGGACGCGGCGGGAACTGATCTCGGCGCGGCGATTGCCCGCGCGCTGGCCGCGACCGTCGAGCCGCCGCTCGCGGTGATCGCGCTCACGGACGGTGTCGCCAATGCGAACGCGCAGAACAGCGCCGCGCTGGCGGGACTGCTCGAAAACGGCGTGCCGTTTATTGGCATCGGCTTCGGACGCGACTCGGAAATCAGCAGCATCTCGCTGCGCAATGTCAGCGCTCCCGACACGGCGTCGCCGAAGCAAAACTTTCGCGTCAGCGCACAAATGCAAGCGGTCGCGACGGGAGAAATTCCCGCGTGCGACCTCCTGCTTTTGCGGGACGGAAAAATCGCGCAAACGCGGAAGATGGCGGCCACGCGCGGTTCCCGCTTGTGGACAGAAAGTTTCGTCGTCAATGAAGAAGCGGAGGGCGCGCACACCTACACCGTGCAGTTGCAGCCGCCCGCGAGCGACGCGATCAAATGCGCGAACAAATCGGGCACGGCGCAGGTGCGGATCACGAAGGAAAGCGAGATGCGCATCCTGTTTGTGCAGGGGCAACTGACGTGGGATTTCAAATTCATCGGACGCGCGCTGGCCGGTGATCCGTCGTTGAAAGTGACGGGGTTAAGCCGAACCTCGACGAAATCTTTTTTCCGCCAGAACGTCGAAGGCCCCGGCGAACTGGCGGAGGGTTTTCCCACGTCGCTCGATCAGCTTCGACCGTATCGCGTGATCGTCGTGTCGAGCTTAAAAGCGAGCGATCTCACGGCGGCGCAGCAGGAATTGGTCGCGCGTTTTTGCCGTGAACTCGGCGGCGGCGTGCTGCTCGCGGGCGGTCCGGCGACGTTTGACGGTTCATGGCAGGGGAGCAAACTGGAACAACTTTTGCCGGTGACTTTTGACAGCAGCCGAGGCGTGCTCGGCCTCGACAAACCGTTTCACGTCCGCCTCACGGACGACGCGTTTCGCAGTCCGATTTTTCAGATTGGAGACGAGGCCGCGAATCGCGGGGCGTGGGATAAACTGCCGGCCTTCGCACAGTACGGGCGCGTGCTCGAGGCAAAGGCGGGCGCGGTCGTGTGGGCGCGGCATCCCGCCGACGACGGGCCGAAAGGAAAGCGCATTTTGATGGCGGCGCAGCGTTACGGCGCGGGATTGGCGGCGGTGATTTGCATCGAAAGTTTTTGGCGCTGGCGGCTGGCGAAGGACGCGAACACGCAGCAATTCGATCGTTTTTGGCAGCAGCTTTTTCGTTACCTCGGACAATCGGGACGGGAGAATGTGTCGCTGTATTTCTCGGATGAAGAACTGCGTCTGCACAGCGACGTGCATCTCGTCATCGAGCGCCAACCGGAGGCCGATGCGTCCCTCGCGCAGGCGGCCAATTACAAAGTGGTCGTGACTGATCCGGCGGGAAAAACCGTGCTGGAACAAAAGGCCGAGCTGCTGCCTTCGCGCCCATTGCGGCTGGCGTTTCGCGCGGAGACGCCGGGCGTTTATCTGGCGATGGTGCAGAACGCGACGGGGGCGCAAGTGGCGTCGCGCACGGTCGATTTGGAAGACGTGAATGTCGAGATCGAGAAGACGGCGCGCGACATGGAAAACCTGCGGCAGTGGGCGAGTCTCACGCACGGCTTCGCCTGGCGCGCGGAGGATTGCCGCAGTGGCGAGGAGTTGCTGCGGCAGATCAAACAAACCATCGAACTCGCGCAAGCGACGCGCCGTCGGGTGGTGCCCGCAGGCATGAGCGCGTGGGTGATGCTGGCGCTGTTGCTCGCGCTGGCCAGCGAGTGGATGTTGCGGAGGCGATGGGAATTGCGATGAGTGGCTTCGTCACCAAGTTCCAATGAAAAAACTCGCGCTGCTTTTTCTCTTCTGCGCCGCAGTCACGACCGAGTCGTGGGCGGCGACGGATGACCTCGCGACATTTTTTGTCGGGCGTCTGAAGTTCAGCAATAACGAGGGCAACGATTGCGGCGACATCGGGAAGGATTTGATCACTCTGGTCTCGCGCGCCTCGACGATCCAAGTGCGCGAACAGAAGCCGGTGAAGCTCGCGGACGCCGCGCTTTATGAGACGCCGTTTGTGTTCATGAACGGGCACAACGACTTCGTGCTCACGGATGCGGAGCTGGAAAATCTGCGCGTCTATCTCGCGCACGGCGGATTTGTCTTTAGCTCAGGCTGCTGCACCAATCCGGCTTTTCCGGCGGCGTGGCGTCGCGAGTTCAGCCGTCTTTTTCCCGGCGAAAAAGTGAAGCCGATTCCGTACGACCATTTGATCTATCGGTCGTTTTACAAAATCCCCAGCCTCAAGGCGCTGGGCAATGGCAAGGAAGTCCACATCGAGGGATTATTTTACCACGAGCAACTGGTGGGCGCGCTGGTCGAGGAAGGGCTTTGCTGCTCGTTTGCGATGAATAACAACTGCAACAAAGGGCAGGGAATCAGCCCCGAGGATGGGAAAAAAATCGCGCTGAATATCGCGGTTTACGCGCTGACGCACTGAGGGATTGCGGTTCAATAAAGAGTGCAAATAAGCGCGTGTCCTTTTGACGGAAGCGCAGCGGAGGGGGGATTCCGATCAATCTCGACGCGTCGCCTTCAGAAGATCATGAGATTCTTCGACTTCGTTCCTGTCGCTGCGCTCCATCCACTTCGCTCAGAATGACGCGCTTTATTTCTTCGCCTCGACAGGCTTGACCGCGACCTTTTCCCATTCCGCGTGAGCCTTGGCGAGTTGCGCGTCGTCGAGTCCGAATGCCTTGAGAATCCCCGTCGCCATCATTTTGTCACCAGCCGGATTCATGTGAACGCCATCGACCGTGAGTGCTTTGCCGGGTTTCTCCGGCTTGTCGATTTTCTTCAACGCGGCCTGCATGTCGGCGTTGAGATCGGCGAGCAGAAGTTTTTTCTCCTTCGCCACTGCGCGCAGGAAATCGTTGTACTCGGCGAGCTTTTGGTTCTCCGCGTTGGCCGCGTCTTCCTTGATCATCGTCGAGGTGAGGATCATCACCTTCACCCCGGCCGCGTGCGACTTGTCGATGATCTCGGTGATGTTCTTTTTGTATTCGTCGAGCGGCACGCCTTTCGCGCCGTGCCAAACGTCATTGACGCCGCAACTCAACGTCATCCAATTCGGCTTTTTGCTGAGGACATCCTTGTCGAGGCGCGCGAGCATTTGGTTTGATTTGTGGCCGCTGATGCCGGCGGGAATCGGTTCCACTTTGACCCCGTTCGCGTCGAGTCCCGCGACAACCAATTTCACGTAGCCGGCGGGATGTCCCCAGCCTTGTTGCGTGATGGAGTCACCCATAAAGGCGAGCTTTTGGCCGTTTTGAATCGCGATCGTTCCGGCGCGAGCGGGCGAGGAAAAAGTGGACATCGCGGTCACGGCGAGGGCGGCGGCAAGACGGAAGTTTTGGGCGGGCGAGGGGAGTTTCATGGCGGACGTTTTATCGGATGCGCGACGCTGGGACAATGTCATTCTGAGTGCGGAGAAGAGTCGAGGGCGCGAGAAGGACGAGGGCATGTCCCCGCCCTTATTTCGCGAGCGCCTGCCGCAGGTCGAACAGCGTCACTGCGCCGATGATGCCAAGGCTTTCGGCGCTCAGTTTGTCGAGCGTGTCGTCGGCGGTGTGCCAGTAGTCGAAGCGGAAGTCGATGAGGTCGATGGACGGGATGCCCGCTCCGTTCAACGGCGCGTGATCATCGAGCACCGGGCGGTCGAAGTAGGTGAAACGGGCGCGCACACCGAGAGCATCCGCCGCCGCGAAAATGCCCCGCGCCAAATCCGCGGAGGTGTCGGGCGGCAGCGTGATGGTCAGATTCTTGTCGCCGATCATGTCCCAGACGATGCCGATTTTGAACTGCGGCGCGCGCCTGCCTTCGCGCAAAGTCCCCGCGTAATGGCGGCTGCCGTAGAGGCCGTCGGTTTCGGAAAATTGCGACACGGCTTCCTCGCCATCGAAAAAAACCAGTTCGACGCGACTCGCCAGCGCGGGGTCCAGCGCGAGCACCCGTGCGAGTTCGAGCAGCGCGCCGGTGCTGGAGCCGCCGTCGTTCGCGCCGAGAAATTTAATCGTGCTGAAAAGTTTCGTGTCGAAGTGCGAGCCGACGATGGCCTGCTGCGTCCTCGCGCTGCCACCGAAACGCGCGACGAGATTTACGAACTCCACTTCACCGCGCGGCGTCTTGTCTTTGAAAGCATCGCGCGTCACCTGCCAACCCGACGCGGCCAGCGTTTCCGTGAGGTATTTTCGCGTTTGCTCAAGCTCCGCGGAACCGGAGGGTCGCGGCCCAAACTCGATGAGCTTCCGGACGTGAGCGAGCGCGTTTTCGCCGGAGAATTGCTTCCAAATCTCCGGAACTGGTGTCGGCGACGGCGTGGCTTTTGAGGTTGAACCGAACCACGGTTTCGGTTTCGGAGTTTCGACCGGCACGGCTTCCGGTGAGGAGGAACTTTCAGGAGTGCTGGGGGCAACCGGCTCCGGTTTGCAACCCGCGCAAAAAAGTGCGCCTAAAAGCAGCAGCGCGCAAAATCGACAATCGAGGATCGACAATCGGAAACCCCTCTACGTTTCTTCCATCGGCAGTCCGAGCACGCCCAGGATGCGCTGCAAGTCATCGTTGCCGTAGTATTCGATTTCGATGCTCCCGCGCTTGTCGCTGTGACGCAAGGCGACGTGGGTGGCAAGGTGCTGTTGCAACCGATTCTGCAGATTTTGAAACGTCGGGGTCAGCCGGCTCGAACCGCCGTCGGATGGCTTCCGCCCCGCGCGCGTGATGCCCGCATGGCTGAGGTGCGCGGCGACGATTTTTTCCGCGGCG
>JANXWU010000250.1 GCA_025350985.1 Spartobacteria bacterium
AGCGTGACCGCGCATTCTTGGAGAGCGTTTTTCAAAAACTGCTGCTGAACTTCACATGGTGGGTGAACCGCAAGGACGCGGAGGGAAACAATCTCTTCGAAGGCGGCTTCCTCGGCCTCGACAACATCGGCGTGTTCGACCGCTCGAAGCCGCTGCCCACCGGCGGTTATCTCGACCAGGCGGACGGCACGGCGTGGATGGCTTTTTACTGTCTCACGATGCTTTCCATCGCGCTCGAACTCGCGCAGGAAAATCCCGTTTACCAAGACCTCGCCTCGAAGTTTTTCGAGCACTTCATCAGCATCTCGGACGCGATGAACAATCTCGGCGGCACGGGACTTTGGAATGACCGCGATGGCTTTTACTATGACCAGCTCAAGCTCAATGGCGCGACGACACCGCTCCAAACGCGCTCCCTGGTCGGGCTGCTTCCGTTGATTGCCGTCGAAGTTTTGGAGGAGGAACAAATCCGCGCGCTGCCCGGCTTCAACCAGCGGATGCGCTGGTTTCTGGAGCATCGCAAAGACCTCGCAGGGCTGATCACCTACTGCCAGTCCTGCGCGCATCACGAGCATCGCATACTCGCGATCCCCTCGCGCGAACGGCTCGAGCGCACGCTGCGTTACATGCTCGATGAAAACGAATTTCTCTCGCCGCACGGTCTGCGCTCGGTCTCGCGCGTCCATCGCGAGCATCCCTACAGCTTCCAATCCGGCGACCATGAATATCACGTCGATTACGTTCCCGGTGAAAGCAACACGCACCTCTTTGGCGGCAACTCCAACTGGCGCGGACCCGTTTGGTTTCCGATCAACTATCTGCTCATCGAAGCGCTCGAACGCTATCACCATTTCTACGGCGACGACTTAAAAGTGGAATGCCCGACGGGCTCCGGCGTCTCCATGAATTTGAAGCAGGTCGCCTCCGAACTTTCGCGGCGGCTGGCGTCGATCTTTTTGCCGAACGGAGAAGGGGCGCGTCCTTGTCACGCGGAAGATTCGCGCTATGCCCAAGACCCGTACTGGCGCGACCTCGTTTTGTTTCACGAGTACTTTGACGGCGACACCGGACGGGGCTGTGGGGCGAGCCACCAAACTGGCTGGACCTCGCTGGCCGTTCGCTGCGTGGAGAGTCTCGCGAAAGCGAAGCCGTAATTTCGTGGTCATTCTGAGCGCTCCTTTCGCGGGCGCTGCGGAGTGGAGAACCGCTGGGCACCTCGTGAGCGCGGCTTATTCGCCCGGCTGCTTCTGTTGGCGCAGATACAGAAAAAGGTCGCGCACTTCCGGCTCCTGCATCGTGCCGAGCAGACCCTCGGGCATCATCGAGTTCGCGCTCACTTCCATCGACTGAATTTCCGCACGCAGGATCGTCACCGGCTCGGCGAGCGTTTTGAGGGTGACGGAATTTTTGTCCTCCGCGCCGATGATGCCCGCGTGTAACTCGCCGTCTTTGGTGGTGATGAAAACCTGCTGGTAATCCTTTCCGATAATGGCGTTAGGATCGACGATGTTTTGCAGCAGATAATCGGCGTCGGCGAAGTTGCCCGGCAGTTCCGGCCCGATTTTTCCGCCCTGGCCAAACAGCGTGTGGCACACGGCGCAGGTCCGCTCAAAAACCTCGCGTCCATGTTTCACGTCAGCACGGAGAATGGCTTCGGTCGAAAGAAACTTTTTGTAGCGCTCGATTTCCTTTTGTTTGTCCGCGCTGCTGGTTTTTAACGAGCCCCAGTTCTTATCCAGCCACGCGTCAAACTCCTTGTCCTTGAAACCCTGAATCACCCGCGCGAGTGGAGCGGTGATTTCGGTGCGCGCGATTTTTTTCCCGTCGATGGCCGCCAGCAAGGCGCGCGTGTGGGCCGGCCGGGCGACGAGCGTGTTCAGCGCGTCGCTCTTTTCCCCGGCGTTGAGTTGGGAAAAAGTTGCGAGCAGTCCCGGCGGCACTTTCATTTGCGCGGCGGTTTCTTCGGGCTTGAGCGCGGCCGTTTTCGCGACCGGCCTGCCTTTGTCGTTCAGGGGATCGTTGGCGGCGCGAAGGTTGCCCAAGGCAAATATCAAACCGAGGGACGTCCCAACAACGAAACTAGCAATTGGTCTTTTCATAAAATGCGCGACGCCCCTGAGGGAGTGACCTTTGAGACAGTCGTCGGAGCCGAGGCGCGAAGGCTCAAGGGAAAACGAGGACTGAATCGCGGGTATTTTCCGACAGCCGCGCGGAGTTGCAACTTACGATCGCATCGGAAGCGGTCTTGACCGCCACCGCCTTGCCGCTTTAACCAAGCTGCATGTGCCCTCTCCAACTCAACCTGCTGTTTTCACCGCTGTTAGCCGACGTTGCGGCCGAAGCGTCTTCTCCCATGTGGCAACTGACGACCGTTCCGTGGTGGCAGTTCATCGCGCGCGGAATCATTGTTTATATTTTTCTGATCGTCCTCTTGCGGTTGACGGGCAAAAGGCAAGTCGGCCAGCTTGCGCCCTTTGACCTCGTGCTGCTACTCGTGCTGAGCAACGCCGTCCAGAATGCCATGAATGGCGGCGACAATAGCGTGACCGGCGGAGCGATTTCCGCCATCACCCTGGTTGGAATGAACTGGCTGGTGGGCTTGCTTACTTTCAAAAGTAAAACGCTGGCGGCGATGGTCGAAGGACGGCCCGAAGTGCTCATCCACAACGGCAAACTTTATAACGAGTGCCTGGATCACGAAAAAATCACGCATCACGAGTTGATGACGGCTTTGCGCGCCGCCGGTTGCAGTTCGATCGAAGACGTGCGGGCGGCGGTCTTGGAGAATGACGGGTCGATCAGCGTGATTCCCAAAGAAAAATAAAATGGCCGCTGGCGAGAAATCACCAGCGGCCATGGGCAAGCGTCCTTTCGGTCGGGCGGACAGTTAAGGAGTCAGCAGCACCGAACCGGACTGGTTAAGGCCTTGGAAAACGCCGCCGCCGCCAAGGTTGGTTTTCTTAAAGATCACACCTGTAAAGCTCAGCGTCTTCGTCGGCGCACCGGGCAGGAATGAATGCGGAATAAAGGTGCCGCCGATTAGGCCATTGGTCACGTTAATGGACATCTTGAAGCTCTCGCTGCCGCCTATGACGGCGACGCGGTTGTTCGGATCGACGGTGATCGTCTCAGTGATCTGCGCGGTCAGATTGCCGCCGTTCAGCTTGACGGTGGGCGAGCCAAAGGTCAGCACGCGGATGCCGACGGCTGGTCGCTTGAAGGCCGAACCGATGGCGTTGATCGTGCCGGTGAAACCGTTCGGGTAGAACGTATCGAGCGGCAGCGCGGGCTTGGACCATTTCAGAATGCCGGAGAAATCCGTGGCAGCATTGTTCAAGTCGAAGACGAGGTTGCCATAGACCGCACCTGGACCGCGATAGGGGTAAAGGAAGAACGGCCAGGAGCCGGTCTTGGACAAGGTGGTGCCTTGCGACGCCACCGAGCCATCGCCCAGCTTGCCGGTGAGGCGGACGTTGCCGAGGGCGTCCACCGTGACAATGCCGTATCCGGTTCCCTGCGGAATGGTAAGTTGCTGCGGCTGGAGCAGCATCGTGTAACTCCCCATTTGCGGCGAAGTGGCCTTGGTGTTGAAGACCGCGCGATCCGCGGTCACGGTGGCGGCAATGTTTCCTGCGGTAATGGTGCCGGTGATTTGATCGGCTCCAGCCACCAAGTTGAGCTTCAAGGTGGCGTTGATGGGATTACCCGCGCCATCAAAGCCCAGGAACCCGGTCCAAATGCCGTTGGACCCAAAGGTGCCGCGGGCGGGAAAGGTCTTGCCTTCAAAGAAGATCGAGCCCGTGAATGCACCTTTGGCCGTGGTCGTCACTCGAATCGAGCCGGTCATGCTGGGATCAGCATTAGTTGGCTGGATCAAGCCAGTGTAGGTTCCTACCAAGGCCGTGAAAGGCTGGCCGATGGTGAGCACAGCCGGACTCGCGCTGGTGTCGGCGTTCCCTGCGTTGTTGGAAAGGAACACCGTGTAGCTGCCGGCGTAGACCGCCTGCACGTTACCCAAGACCAAGTTCGGCCCGGTCGCACCCGCGATGCTTGTTCCAGAGAGCTTCCATTGGTAACTAATCGGCTGGGTGCCATTGGCCGAGACACTGAAGGTCACGGTGCTACCCGGCACGACCGTCTTGCTTTGCGGCACCAGAATAATGACCGGAGGTCCGGGTTGAACGGCGACACTGACCATCAGGGTGCTCGTCGTGACGAATCCCCACTTATTAGTGATGCGCAAGGTATAACTACCGGCGTCGGCGGGCTGAATGTTGTTTAGCACCAAGTTATTGGTCGCTGCGGAAGCATTCAGGTTTGCCGCGATCGCGCTTCCATCTTTACTCCATTGATAAGTCAAAGGAGCATCGCCAATCGCTGCGGCGGCAAGGGAGACATTGTCGCCACCATTCACGGTGATGGAAGTTCCAGCTTTGAGGACGTTGTTGACGGTGGCCTGCGGCTGGGCGGTGATTTGCGGTCGTAAATCGGAGAGCGCCAGCAGCGTGTAGTCGTCAAAGGTCATGTAATTGAATCCGGGATTGGTCGGATCAAGAATAACCCAAGCCGCATCGACGTAACCAAGATTCAGCGGAGCTTTGATCGCCGAAATCGGCTGATCGACGACCACTGGATTGTTGTCCAGCGTCGCGCTCCACAGGTTATGGATGTAGTCCATGGTAATCACCAGGTCATAAGTCGGGCCGTTGTCGAAATTCTGGCCGGTGTAAACCAGCGCCGCGTTACCATCCAACTTATAATAAATGCCAAGGTCGGAGTTATTGAAGCTCAAGGCGAATAGCTCGTGGGCGCTTTGGTTAAAGATACG
>JANXWU010000501.1 GCA_025350985.1 Spartobacteria bacterium
CACGAGACGGGCAACGTGTTTGTCACCTTCTTTGACTGCGGAACCGGTAACACGCTCGTTCGCAACGATGTCGTCAAACGTCGCAGGCGCACCGGCCTTGGTGATCTTTGTCTCCGCGTTGACGGAGAAGACCACGGTATCGCCTTTCTTGTGCGCGATGGTGAAGGTTTTCGCTTCTTTATCCACGGCGGATACTTCGCCACGGAATTGAACGGCCTTGCCAGCTTCGGCTTTTTTCTCGCCTTTTTCCACGCCTTTGACCGCTTCTTTGGTCGGAGCTTTTTCCTTGTCCGCCGCCACCACGGGAAGAGTGAAGGCGAACGCCGCGATGATTGCTGTGCTGAGTAGTTTAATGTGTTTCATGGATTTGATGTTTTGTGTGTGTTGATTGTTTTCAGGGAACGGAAAACAGACGGGACGGGGTTCTAGTTTAATCAAACAATCTTCGCAATGAGGGCTTGCACCTAGTCAGAACCCGGTCGTCTTGATGGAAACTTTTCCAGCTACATCGCCATCCCGCCATCGACTGCGAGGCACTGGCCGGTGATGTATTTCGCCTCCGCGCTCGCCAGAAAAACGACCGCCGCCGCGATGTCGTTCGGTTCGCCAAATTTCCCGAGCGGAATCTGTTTCACGACCGCGTCTTTCACCTGGTCGCCCAGCACATTCGTCATGTCGGTCGCGATGAAGCCGGGAGCGACCGAGTTCACGGTGATGTTCCGGCTCGCGAGTTCGCGCGCGAGCGCCTTGGTCAGCCCGATGAGCCCGGCTTTGCTCGCGGAATAGTTCGCCTGCCCGGCGTTGCCGATGATCCCGCTCACCGAACTAATGTTGATGATGCGCCCGCTGCGCTGCTTGATCATCGGGCGTTGGAGCGCTTGGATGAAATTAAAGGCGCCCTTCAAATTCGTATCGATGACCAAGTCCCAATCTCCCTCGCTCATCCGCATGGAAAGGCCGTCCCGCGTGATGCCCGCGTTGTTGACCAGAATATCGACGCGCCCAAAATCGGCGAGGATTTGCTCGCACAGCGCGACGACGGTGGCGCGGTCGGCGACATCGACCGCGTAAGCTTTCGCGCCGCCGGGAATTTTAGCGTTAATCTCGTCTGCGGTCTTCGCGGCGTTCGCGACGTTGCGGCTGACGACGGCGACTTTTGCGCCCTCGTCCGCGAGGCGAACGGCGATGGCGTGGCCGATGCCTCGGCCTGACCCGGTGACGACGGCGACTTGGTTTTCAAATCTCATAATAAATCTCCACGAAGTTTTTCATCCACAGATTTCCACCGATGAACACAGATTGAATTTGCGTAAACGAAGGTTAGCGCCGCGAGATTTTTCTAAAAGGGCGTCGAGAAAGCCCGTGGGCGTATCCAAAGCGCTGCGCGCGAAAAGCTGCCATCTGACTTGTTTGCGCAGCCTCGCTGGAAATGCGCCGCACCCTCGCGCCGCATTCAACACGCATTCGGGATCTTTCAGACGTTCGCTTAAAAAATCTGTGTTCATCTGTGTAATCTGTGGACAAATTCTAAACGTCCAGTTTCATCCACGCCGCATTCTTTTTCGAGGATGCGACGACGGCCTCGATGAACGCCATCCCGCGCACGCCGTCTTCGATTTTTGGAAAATCGTTCGCCGGATCGTCCTTCGTCACCTTCTTTCCGTCGAGGCGCGCGCGCACCGCATTCGCGAAGTTTTTGTAAATGTTCGCGAACGCTTCGAGGTAGCCCTCGGGATGCGCGGGTGGCGTGCGGCCCGCTGCCAGAGCGGCTTTGGAGAGGTAGCCGTTCGCGGTGCGATAGACCTGCATCGGCTGGTCGGGCCATTTCAACAGCAGCGTGTTCGGCTCGTTTTGATGCCACTCGAGCCCCCCGACTTCACCGTAAACCCGGATGCTCAGGTTGTTTTCCTCCCCGACGGAAATCTGCGATGCGTGCAGCACGCCTTTCGCGCCGTTGGAGAAACGCAGCAACACGTTGCCGTCGTCGTCGAGCTTGCGGCCTTTCACGAACGCCGTGAGGTCGGCCGCGAGTTCCTTAATTTTCAGACCGGTGATATATTCCGCGAGATTTTCGGCGTGCGTGCCGATGTCGCCGATGCAGCCCGCCGCGCCGCTGCGCTTCGGGTCGGTGCGCCAGGCCGCCTGCTTTTGGTCTGAGGCTTCGAGCCGCGTGGCGAGCCAGCCTTGCGGATATTCGACGACGACTTTGCGGATCTTTCCGAGCTTGCCGGCGACAACCATGTCCCGCGCCTGCTTCACCATCGGGTAGCCGGTGTAATTATGCGTGAGGCCGTAAAGCTGCCCCGACTTTTTCACGATCGCCGCCAGCTCCTTGGCCTGCGCGAGACTGAACGTCGCGGGCTTGTCGCTGAGAACGTGAAAGCCATGTTCCAGCGCCATTTTCGCCGGCGGGAAGTGCATGTGATTCGGGGTGACGATGGAGACGAAATCCATCCGCTCGTCCAACGGCAGTGCGGCCTCGGCTTTGATCATCTCCTCGAACGTCCCGTAGCAGCGACCCGGCGGCAGGAAGAAATCCGCGCCCGACGCTTTCGAGCGCCCGGGGTCGGAGGAAAACGCGCCGCAAACCAGTTCGATTTGCCCGTCAATATTGGCGGCGATGCGATGCACCGCGCCGATGAATGCGCCGCGTCCGCCGCCGACCATTCCGTAACGAATTTTTCTGCTCATAAAAGTGGAGGATGAAAGTGAAATCGCCCGCGAAATTCGGAGCGAGGCGTCGTTATAGGAAACACCGTTTTGGGAGTCAACGAATTGCGCAGGATGTTGCTGGAAAAAACGCGCGTCATTCTGAGCGCAGGCTTGGCGGAGTCGAAGAATCTCTTGAACCCTTTTCGGCGGGTCGCGGCACGGGGAAGTGCAAGAGATTCTTCGACTCCGTTCCGTGAACCTGGGCTTCGCTCCGGTTCACTCCACTTCGCTCAGAATGACACGCGCATTTTTTGAAACTGACCCATAGCCCACCCTTCAAAAATTCTTTCGGGAGCTTTCGCAATTTTCCCGCGACCTTTTCCGTGAAAAAATCGGCGCCGAGCGCGCTGCGCTTTTTGCCTTTTCTTTGTCCACCCGACCGAGCATCATCGCCGCCCCATGAAACGCACCCTCGTTCTCCTCGCCGTCCTTTTCACCGCCGCCGCCATGCGCGCGGACCTCGTCATCGAACAAAAAATGGAGAGCGCCATGATGAATGGC
>JANXWU010000502.1 GCA_025350985.1 Spartobacteria bacterium
GTCGAGCTTTTTGCCGACGAGTTTGTCGCGGCGATCTTTTTTCAACCGCTGCTCCGCGACGATGCCGGTGATGCATCCGGGTAAAATCGTGCCGCCATAAACGAACACGCTCGGCCGATTCAGCCGCGCCATCGCGATGAGACAGCCCGGCATATTTTTGTCGCAACCGCCGATGGCGACGAGCCCGTCGAAGCCTTCGCAACCCATCACCGTCTCGATCGAATCGGCGATGACCTCGCGTGAGACGAGCGAGTATTTCATCCCCTCGGTGCCCATCGAGATGCCATCTGAAATGGTAATTGTGTTGAAAGTCACCGCCTTGCCGCCTGCCTCATCCGCGCCCATCGCGGCTTCCTGCGCGAGCTTGTCGATGTGCATGTTGCACGGCGTCACCATGCCCCAAGTCGAGGCGATGCCGATTTGGGATTTTTTGAAATCGCCGCGTTTGAACCCGACCGCGTGCAGCATCGCGCGACTCGCGGAGCGCTCGACGCCATCGACGACGATGGCGGAATGTTCGCGGTGGGCGTTGGTCTTCGTTCCTTTTGGTGTGCTCATTTCGATGGAGGTCGCAGCGTGGCGATGACGTGCCGGGAATGTTTTCGATAAAACGTGAAGTCGCTGTCCAGAGTAAAGACGATGGATTTCTCATGGATCTCCGCCATCCGCACCAAGCAAGCGTCGGCGAGCGACATGGGGACATTGCGATAACGGCGCATCAAATGGCGGACCGGTTCGATCTCTTTGTTCAGATCGAACGCCACCTTGACCACGCCGCGGGCGATCATTTCAAAAAGTGCATTAGTGCCACTGCCTGTCTGCGCCAGCAGATAAGCGGCTTCCGTGACGACCGCTTCACAGGTGAGCAGCGGCGGAGGCAACATGCCGAAATGCTCGACCGCCCATGCGTGGTTCTGCTCCTCGCGGACGAGGTATGCGACCAGAGGCCCGGTGTCGATCACGATGCGGCTCACCTCCCAAAGCCTTTCAGGTGACGCTTGTTGGTTGCCAGATCGCGCGCGCCGCTCGCCGAACCCGCCAAGTCCCCGGCCAATTCGTGACAGGAGGATTTCGCCCGCAATTTCGTCTCCAAAAGGACTCCCGCAAGGCAATCGCGAACCAGTTGCGATTTCGTGACCTGCCGACGGATTGCTTCAGAGGCGAGGCGCGCGTGGAGCGGAGAGGGAATCTTGACCGTGATCGTTTCCATATGGGCAACGGTAATATCTCAATGTCAGGGACGCAATACCCTGCAATCGCTTCGGGGCCGCGCCCACACTTGATCGCGCCGTGATTTCCACGGAACATTCGCGCGATGCAGACAATCGTCATCGGCCACAAAAACCCGGACATGGATTCCATTTGCGCCGCCGTCGGCTACGCGCGGCTCAAGCAGCTTCTCGGCGTGCCGGACGTGATCGCCGCGCGCGCGGGCAGCACGAATGCGCGCATCGACTTCGTCCTGCAAAAATTCCACGTCGAGGCTCCGGTGTTCCTCAGCGACGTGTCGCCGCGCGTGAGCGACGTAATGCAGCGCCACGTCATCTCGGTGCGCGCTGATTCCGCGGTTTACGACGCGATCAACTTGATCGAGGAAAAGCGCTTGCGCGGTCTCCCGGTGGTCGATGAAAACAACCACTGCCTCGGCTTGCTGTCGGCGTTTAAGATCAGTCATCACCTCTTTCCGCCGCGCGAGGAAGCCTCGGTCGCGCGCGTGATCGTCGCGTCGCTTGCCAGCATCGTGGAGACGTTTGGTGGCAAGGCGGTAACGGGTGAACTCCACCGCGAAACCACGGAGCAACTCCTCGTCGTCGGCGCGATGAATGTGGATTCGTTTTCCGAGCGATTGCGGCAGTACCAGCCAGAGCAAGTGGTGTTATTTGTCGGCGACCGCGACGACATTCAGTTGCGTGCCATCGAGGCAAAAGTGCGCGCGATCGTTGTCACGGGCGGCCTGCCGATTTTGAAAAGTGTGGTGCGTGCCGCGAGCGAGACGGGAGTGACCGTGGTCAGCTCACCGTACGACACGGCGACGACGGTGTTGCTCGCGCGCGGTGCGGTGCGCGCGGGACGAATGCTCGAAGCGGATTACGTGAGTTTCACCGCCGACACGCCGCTCGAAGTCGCGCGTGAGCGCGCCGCCATTTCGCCGCATTTCGTCTTTCCCATCGTGGGTGAAAATGGAGAACTCGCCGGCATCTTGTCGAAGAGCGATTTCCTCAAGCCGGTGCCCCGGCAGTTGATCCTCGTCGATCACAACGAACTGGCGCAAGCCGTGACGGGCGCGAACAAAATCCCGATTGTCGAGATTCTCGACCACCACCGGCTCGGCGGATTTGCGAGCGATTTGCCGATTCATTTTTGGAACAATCCCGTCGGGTCCACGAGCACGATTGTCGCGCTGTGTTATCAGCAAATGAGCGTGGCGATCCCGCCGGACGTGGCCGGCTTGCTGATGTCCGGTTTGATCTCTGACACGCTGAATCTGACCTCGCCCACGGCGACCGCGACGGACCAGCGCGTGCTGAACTTTCTCGCGACGCTCACCCAAACCGACCCGACCCAGCTCGCGGAGCAGATTTTTTCCGTCGGCTCACCGCTGCTCACGCTCACGCCGGAACAAGTCATCACCACCGACTGCAAGGATTACGACGAGGACGGACGGCGCTTCACTGTCTCGCAAATCGAGGAGTTGAGTTTCTCGCACTTCCCGGAAAAACAAACGTCGCTCCTCACGGCGCTTGACGCCTATTGCACCGCGCGCGGGTTGCTCTTCGCGGCCCTGCTGGTGACCGACATCAACACGCAGGATTCGGTCTTGCTCGCGTGCGGCGCAGCGGAGTTTTTGCGCCGCATCGACTTCCCGTCGCACGGGCCAGGCCTGTGGGAACTCTCGGGTGTCGTGTCGCGGAAAAAACAACTGCTGCCGTATCTGCTTCAGTGTCTGAGCGGGATGACTGGATGAACCGAAATGCCGGGTTTAGTACAGGCTCATTTTTATCCACAGATTGCGCGGATTTTCACAGATTCTGGGACTTGGAGCAGTCTCCACTTTCAAAAAAAATCTGCGTAAATCTGTGAAATCTGTGGATGCCCTCCTGCTTCCAAGCCGATTTTTTCGGCAGTGTGAACAGGACCAAGGTCATTCGTGAGTTTCCTCGACTCCGTTCCGTTTTGCTCACGCTCACGCCACGGAATTTATCCTGAGCGAAGTCGAAGGACTCGGAATCACACGCGTGGTGAAAGTGATCCCCTACCGAACGTCGGCGCACCGCTCGTCGTAACTTGCGCGTCCTTCCGGCAGTTCCGCCGATTCTCTGTTGGCATGATCCCACCGAATATCCGATCGCGGGTTACGCGATGATTGGAAACTGCGAGACGGCGGGGCTGGTTAATTCCGATGGCGGGATCGACTGCCTGTGCCTGCCCATCCGCATGTGGAGGAATTTGGAAACCAAGAACCCATGAAGTCGGAATTTTCAGCCGCTCTTTTCCTGGCTTCATGGCTTCCAGATTCGAAATTCCGACATCCTCAAAGAATGCCGGCTGGAAGCTGCTGGCCGACACAAGCAAGATGCCTGTGTTTCGTCCTCCCGTTGCCTCCCATGAACTTGCCCGCCTTCGTCCTGGCAGCCACCACATGGCTCGTCCTCGCGGTCGATTCCGCGTGCGCTGACACGACTTTCCAAAGCACCGCCGACCGCACCCACCTGCTCGAACTTTACACTTCCGAGGGCTGCAGCAGTTGCCCGCCCGCCGAAAAGTGGTTTTCGCAGCTCCAGCAAAGCGCGCAACTGTGGAAGAGTTTCGTGCCGGTTGCCTTTCACGTCGATTACTGGGACGGGCTCGGGTGGCCGGATCGTTTCGCCTCGAAAGCGCACACGGCGCGTCAGCGCGCATTGGCCGCCGCGTGGCGCAGCGGCAGCGTTTATACGCCGGGTTTTGCGCTCGATGGCGCGGAATGGCGCGCGCGTTCCGTCGCGGAAATCAGCGCGCCCGGCGGAAAAACCGGCATACTCGGCGCAACCGTGGATGCCGGAAAAAACGTGACGGTAATTTTTCATCCCACCGCTTCCGCCCCGTCATTTGAGGCGCATGTGGCGGTGCTCGGCTTCGGCTTGTCGGTGCAGGTGAAGGCGGGTGAAAACAACGGGCGCGAACTGCTGCACGATTTTGTCGTGCTCTCGCATGAGGTCAAACCGATGCACCGCGAAGGTGCCGCTTTTGCCGCCGCCACCAAATTGAAGACGCCCGCGGACGCCAGGAAAATCGCGCTCGCGGTGTGGGTTTCGGAAACCGGGAAACTCGAGCCGGTGCAAGCCGTCGGCGGTTTGCTAGCGCATTGATTTCGCGCGCCGCGCGGACGTTACTCCACCTGCCGGAGTTGCAGCGTGTCGATGATCTTTTCGCGCGCGAGGACATTGGTGATGACCACCAGCCACGTGCCGGCGAGGCACCACTCGCGGCGCTTGAGGTAGGCGAGCGCGTTCTGAATCGTCTCCTCGGGGTCGGTGGAAAATTCCATCAAAAATGGCTCCACGCCCCACGGGAGCAGAAGCTGGCGGAAGAGCGCTTCGTCATCGGTGAAGGCGTAGATGGGAACTCCCTGGGCGCGGAGCGCGGCGAGGGTGTAGGCCAGGAAACCGCTGCGGGTGAAAACCACGATGCCCGAGTGCCCAAGCTCCTGCGCGAGCACCGCGGCGGAGCGCAGCATTTTGGCCTTCGGCTCATCGAGCCGCACAGCTTGGTTGAGGCGTTTCTTTTCCGACGGCTCGATGCTTTGAATGATGTTCCTCATCACCTCCACACATTCGAGCGGGTACAGCCCAGTTGTGGTCTCGCCGGAAAGCATGATCGCATCGGCCTGTTCGCGCACGGCGGTGGAAATGTCGGAGACCTCGGCGCGGGTCGGGATTGGCGCGGAGATCATCGATTCCAGCAAGTGCGTGGCAATGATCACCGGCTTGCCTTCAGCCTGGCACATTTCCACGATCCTCGTCTGGACGAGCGGCAGGATGTGGTAGTCGATTTCAATGCCCAAGTCGCCGCGCGCAACCATGACGGCGTCGGTGGCGCGCACGATGTCCTCCAAGTTTCGCAGCCCCGTCTGATCCTCGATCTTGGCAATGATGCGCGCTTCAGAGCCGAGGCGGGCCAGCAGCGTGCGCAGCGTTTGAATATCTTCGCCGCGCCGGACGAACGACAGCGCGACAAAGTCGATGCCCGCCGCCACGCCGTCACGAATGTCGCGCTCGTCCTTTTCCGTGAGCGACGGGAGGTTCACGTCCACGCCCGGCAGGTTGATGTGACGCCGCGAGCCGAGGCGGCCGGGGGTCATCACGCGGCAGCGGACGTGGGTCGCGTCCTTGTCCAAAATCTGCAGGCGGATAAGACCGCTGTCCACCAGCACGGTCGCGCCCACCTTCACGTCCGCCGGAAGATTCGGATAATTCACGACCACTCCGCGCACGCCCTCACTCGGCGTTTCCGTGAAGAACTCAAATTCGTCGCCCACCTTCAACTCGATCGGCTCGGCGACGACGCCCGTGCGAATCTCCGGCCCTTTCACATCCATCATCACCGCGATATGTCGGGAAACCTCCGCTGAAACTTCGCGAATCCGCCGCACCAGCATCGCCACCCACTCGCCCGAC
>JANXWU010000505.1 GCA_025350985.1 Spartobacteria bacterium
ATCGTCCCGTAGGTCCAGTCGTTGCCGAAAAGCGCCCGCTGATATTTCGCGGGAAATTTTGCGCCGGTGCCGAAGACCGTCCCCGTCGGACTGCCGGGGCCGATGTCCACCACTTCCGGCAAGCTGTCGGCGTAATAAGCCGGCCATTTGCCCGAGCCGCTGCGCCAGCCGTACTCGCCGCCGCTCACGCCGTGATTGATGCGCGTCGGACGGTACCACGGCGCGCCCATGTCCCATTCCATGTCGGCGTCGTAGGCGAAAAACTCGCCGTTTTGGTCAAACGAAAAGTCGAACTCGTTGCGAAAGCCCGCGCAGATCATTTCGATTTTTTTGCCGTCGGGATCGGTTTTGCCGATGTAACCGCCGGGCGCGAGGATGCCGCGCGCGTGGCCATTCGCATCCCACAACCGCGGGAGGAGATGATCCTCGTCCCACACTTTTGCCGCGCGCGAAATCTCCATGTTCTCCGGCAGCTTCGTGTGGTTGCCGCAGCAAAAATAAATGCTCTTTCCGTCCGGCGAGAGCGCGAGACTGTGCGGCCCGTGCTCGCCGCTGCCCGGCATCCTGCGGAGTAAAACGGGCGCGTCGAACGAGTCGTTGGCCGCGTGATATTTCAACCGCCACAAACCCTGGTCGCGGGGCGGAGTGCCGAACTTTTCATCGACCATCACGTACAGGCTGTCGAACGCCCACAGCAGCCCGTGCGCGCCGCCGATCTCGATGGGAAGCTTCTCGACTTTTACCTCTCCCGCCGCGCCGAGGGCCGGAATGGTCGCGCGATAAATTGCGCCGTGCTGATCGCTGACGATGAAGCGGTTTTTGGGATCAATCGTCATCGCCACCCACGAGCCCTGCTCGGACTTGGGCACGGTGTAGAGAAGTTCGACTTTGAAACCCGGCAGCGTGACGATGTCTTCGGGCTTGGTGGCTTCCGTGTTCACGGCGCGCACACCACGTTTGGGGGCCGCGGCTTTTCCGCTGGCTACCGTGGCCGCCTTTCCTTCGAGGATGTTTCCCCACGGACCTGCGCCGTATTTTGCGATCACCACCGAGGGTTTCCAATCCGAGCCGCCGGGAGGCGCGGTCTGCCAGTCGCCGGCGGATTCGACGGCCATTTTTTTTCCGTCCTGGGTTTCGATGGTCAGCGAAACGAGCAGCGCCGCGCCACCGTCCCGGTTGTGCGCGTCGAGTCGCAGTTCGTTCTCGCCCGCGCGCACGAGATTTTTCACGTCGGCGCGCGTGGGCTGATCCCAATCAGGATTGTCGAGCGCGGGCTTGCCGTTCAGAAACGCCTTCGCGCCATTGTCGCAGGTCACCACGAGCGTGGCGGATTTGACCGGACCCGGAACCGTGAATGTTTTACGGAACTGTTCTTTCTCGCCGTTGTGCGCCTCCTTTTGCGACCAAATCCACACGGGATCGGCAGCGGCGAAACTCGGGATGGCAAGAAGGAGGGAGGCGAGCAGGCGGGGTTTCATGGGGAGAAGGGAGGAAGGTTGAGGGAGTTGAGGAAGAGCGATCAATGCACGATTCGCCGCCAATGATCACGGAAATTTCCGTGGGTCGCGGGGCGCGGGAACAATGCGTCCTCCGACGCATTTCTTACAAACATTTTGGTTTTACACCTTCCCGCCGAAGGTCGCGAAATCATCCACGTCCAGCAGCTCAAACCACGTCGCGATGTCGTCGCGATGAGGGCCGGCGCGCTTGGCTTCGCCGTTGAAAAACTCGCGCGAATCGGCGTCGCCCGGCGCGCGCTGCTCGTTGAACGCGCTGTAGGCTGCGATCTCGTTCTCGGTCGGTTTGCTCTTCGCGTTCGCGCGAATCCACTCGAGGATTTCACCGTCGCCTTTACCCGCCGCGAGCTGCGCTTTCAGCGCGTCGGCGTCAATGCCCGCGAACTCCAAAAAACGCTGGTCGAGCGGACAGGCGAAGTGATATTCGCCGTTCGTGCCGGCGAGGGCGGCGCGGCCTTTGTCAAGCGCGCGCGGAAGGATGTTGTAGCCGCCGAGACGCACACGGGCGCTGCGGGGCGGGCTTTTGGTGAGATCGGGTGCGGAGTTGGGCATGGTGTTTTTTTGAAAAGGAAACGCGGGTTGGCTGTTCGGGGTTCAAACGAAACGCGAGCGGTTTGAGGTCGTCCAGTTATTTCGGCTGCAACGCCAGATAGCGCGTCCCGCCTTTGCTCCAAACTCGCAGCAGCGCCCGCTCCTTTTGTCCGATCTTGTCGTCCTGCGCGATCGCTTCCTCCGAGTTTTTCACCGGGTGCCGGTTTATTTCCTGAATCACATCGCCCTCGCGCAAGCCCGCGTGGTAGCCAACCGAATTCTCCTCGATGCCCGTGATCAAGGCACCTTCGACTTCCGCTGGAAGCTTCAGCGTCGTGCGCGCGTGCTCGTCCACGTCACCGACCGTGATGCCGTCGAGCACATTGGACTTTTCCTTTTTTTCCAACGGTCCGCCGCCGTCGCCCCGACCACCGCGCCGTCCCGCGCGCGCCTCGGTTTTCGGCAGTTCGCCCAAGATTACTTCGAGCGATTTTTCCTCGCCGTTGCGCATCAGCTTCACATTCACCTTCGTGCCCGGTGCGATGGCGCTGATCATCAGACGCAGGTTCCGGTCGTCCTCAATTTTTTTCCCGTTCACTTCGACGATCACGTCACCCGTTTTGATTCCGGCTTTTCCCGCGGGCGTGTTTGAGGAAACTTCCGCGACCAGCGCGCCCGCCGTGTCTTTCAGCTTGAACGATTCCGCCAGCTCCGAAGTCAGCGGCTGAATACGCGTGCCGAGAAAGCCGCGCACCACCCGCCCGTGCTCGCGCAATCCGTCCATCGCCGTGCGCGCCAAGTTCGACGGAATGGCAAACCCGATCCCGACATTTCCGCCTGATTGGCTGAAGATCGCGGTGTTCACGCCGACTAGCTTTCCTTCCGCATCGACGAGCGCGCCGCCGGAGTTGCCGGGATTGATCGAGGCGTCGGTTTGGATGAAATTTTCGTAGTCGGTGATGTGCATCCCGCCGCGCCCGAGCCCGCTGATGATCCCCATCGTCACCGTCTCCGCGAGCGCGTACGGGCTGCCGATCGCGAGCACGATGTCGCCGACGCGCGCCTTGTCGCTGTCGGCAAAAGTGATCGCCGGCAAACCTTTCGCCTCGATCTTCAACACTGCCACGTCCGTGCCGGGATCGGTGCCAATCTTCTTCGCTTTGTATTCCTTGCCGCCCTTGACGCGGACGAGAATTTCATCCGCCGTTTCGACGACGTGGCTGTTGGTCAAAATGTAGCCGTCCTCGCGGACGATCACGCCTGAGCCGAGGCCTTCGACGGTCTGGTTCGGCAATTTCCCGTTCGGCAAAGAGTCGCCAAAAAAGCGCCGCCACTCCGGCGGAATCTGCTGTGCTCGCGCCCGCACCGTCTGCGTGGTGAAAATGCTGACGACGCTTGGGACAACGCGCTCCACGACCGGCGCGAAACTGACAATCGGGCTGTGCGAGGGTTCTTGCGCGGAGACTGGTGCGCCCGCGAAAATGGCCGCGCCGAACACAAGGCAGGTAGTGAGGACAAAAACTCTTTTCATCCAACCCGCGGCGTTTTGGTGAGGAGGAAGGGTAGAGGTTGGGGCAAAAATTTTCATGCTCCGAGAGACATCCCCGCCGCGATTTTCGTTCAAATCGAGCGCCCTCGCCCGGCTCGTTCCGCGTCTCGGCTCAGGGTTTGGTGAAAATGATGATGTGCTGACGCGGCAGCGCCTC
>JANXWU010000511.1 GCA_025350985.1 Spartobacteria bacterium
GAAACGCCACCGATCCGGAAGGCCCAAAACCGCGAGCACGGCCGCCTTTGTTTCGTCGGCAAAAGTGGCCACCCGCGCCCGCGCCTGCGGGTCGTCGCAGTAAACCAGAATCTGCCGCGACGCGCTGACACTGGGACGGGAATCGACCGCGAAGGCCGATGGACTCAGGGCTGCGGCCGCGAACAAAAACCAATTCGCGCGCCGAAGCCGGTTCATCGGGCGGGCTTGCCCGGGTTCGTGGTCAGCACGATCTCCCCCTTTTTCACCTCAACCGCTTTCATCTGGTCCAGCAGCTTCTTCTCGCGCTTGAGCGCGTCCCACAAGTTCGCGAAAATCACGTCGGCGACTTTGAGTTTCATCACCATTGGATGGATCGGAATCCGCCCGATTGTTCCGCCCACGCTGGTCGCGTTCAACTCGTCATTTTCCATCGCCAGCCGGTAATCACTCGAGGCGTAAAGCGGCCAACCAAACAGCGCGACTCTGAGGTTCATGTTGCAAACGCCGGGGTGGAAATGGAGGAACGCGCGCTCGAATTTCAGGTAGCCTTCGTTCTCCTTCCCGCTTGCGTCCTTGTTCTTGATCGTTTTTTGCAGGTAGGCGTTGGCGATATTTTCCGGAATGGCGAGTTGATGCGATTGCGGCGCGGCGATTTCGTCTTCCAGCCGATCCCCGATTTGAGGCACGTCGCCCAGTTCCTTCGCTCCAAGCGGCTCGGGAATGTTGTCCGGCGGGCGGATGGCTTGGACGATGACCGCGGCCACGGCTCCGAAGGCGATGCTTTTGCAGAACGTGCGCAGGTTCGTTTGGTTAAAAAAACTCCGCGTGGGATTCGTCGCCTTGATGACGCGTTTGCGCATCTGCTCCGGCGTCTCGGGTGTTTCCTTTTTTTCCTCCGCCGCCAGCAGCGAACGGTCGAGCTTGTTGCCGCAGTTATGGCAATAAACGCGTTCGGGTTCGTTTTCGTGACCGCATTGAGCACAAGTGGTGTTGGCCATTTAATCCTTCGCCTTGGGTTTTTCCGTCTTCGGTTTTTCGGGAGTTTTTGGCTTGTCCGCCGCCGGGGTCGCAGGAGTCGCGGCGGCCGTGGACGCGGCGCTGTCTTTCTTCGCCGATTCCGTATAGCCGGCACTGCGATAGTCGGTGGTGTAAAAGCCGGAGCCTTTGAAAATCAAGCCCGCGCCAGTTCCAATCTGGCGCTTCACTTTCCCTTTTCCCCACTGCTTTTGCCGGCAAAGTTCCTTCGGGCAAAGTTGATGCACAGGGTCTTTCATCGACTGCACGCAGTCGAAATTCTTGCCACATTTTTCGCAGTGATACTCGTAAGTCGGCATGGTTCCGGGGAAAGGGGGAGACTCTTACCAGACCGCTCGCCGCCGCGCAAGCCGCACCGCCCTTGACGGAGCGCACGGGTCGGGATTAATTCCCGCCCCTTAAAAATGATCTCCCGTTTGACCTTCAGCCCCCGCCTGCTCGCCCTGCTGCTCCCGCTGCTGGCCGCAGGTTGCGGGACCGATCCGCGCTTCGATCGCACCACCCAATACCTCACCGCGACGGGCCGCGTCATCAGCAAGCCCCTGCGGCAGGCGGATTTCGACACCGTGTCCCATTGGGACGGCGACGGCGTCCCCGGCGCGCCCTCGATTCGTATCAGCCTCAGCGAACAGCGCGCCTATTTCTACAAATCCGGGCAACTCGTCGGCGTCTCCATCATCTCGACCGGGCGCGAAGGTTTCGGCACGGTGAAGGGACATTTCAAGATCATCCAAAAGGACAAGGATCACGTCAGCTCGCGCTTTGGCGATTACGTGGACTCGCAGGGGAACATCATCAAAAAAGACGTGGATCGCGACAAGGACCCGATGCCGAAAGGCGCGAAGTACGACGGCGCACGGATGCCTTATTTCATGCGCATCGTGGGCGGCACCGGGATGCACCAAGGATTTTTGCCGGGGTATCCCGCGTCGCACGGGTGCATCCGGATGCCCGGTGAAATGGCCGAGGCCTACTTCCGAAACGTGAGCGTCGGGACCCCGGTCTCGATCAGCGATTAGCCGGTGGCCTTTCGGGAAATCAACGCGCCGGAGGCGAAAGCGCTGCTCACAGGCAACGGCGTGCGATTGGTCGATTGCCGCGAGGCGGATGAGTTCGCCATCTGCAAAATCGACGGCGCGGAATTAATTCCGCTGTCTGTTTTCGCCGAGGAAGCGCCGCGCAAGCTCGCGGACAGGAACGCGACGATTCTGGTTTACTGCCATCACGGCATGCGCTCGCTGCGGGCGGCGCAGTGGCTCGACGCCCGCGGTTACGCCGACGTGATCAGCCTCGCCGGCGGCATCGAAGCGTGGTCGCTCGAAATCGATCCCGCCGTCCCGCGCTACTGATTCCAAGGATCTTTCGGCGTCTTGTTGCTTTCCACTCCGGCAACTTTTATAAACCCGCTCCATGCCCAGCACATTGCCCCAGCAAGTGATCGAACAACTCAAAGGCGCCGAAGCCAAACTCGGCCACGCCAGAGCGCTGGTCGGCCTCGACGGATTTGTGGACACGATTTTGCACGTCGTGGATAAACGCGAGTCGGCCACGAAATTCACGCGCCTCGCGACCATGTCGGAATTCGGCCGACGCATTCAGGCGGCCGCCGGTTTGAGCGCCAATCTCGAACTCGTCACGCAAATGCTGAAACTCGGAGGCAACGGTCCGATCATGGCCAATGCGCTCGGCAGCTACGGCCTGCCGATGACTTACATCGGCAACCTCGGCGCGCCCAATGTGCATCGGGTGTTCGCCGATTTTGCGCGGCGCGCGGAAGTGCATTCCATCGCGGAACCCGGCTACACCGACGCCATCGAATTCGACGACGGCAAGCTGATGTTCGGCAAGCATGAGAGCTTAAAAAATATCACTTGGGAAAACATCGAGGAGCATCTGCCGGAGGAAACCATGCTGACGATGTTCGCCGCCTCGTCGCTCATCGCGCTCGTCAACTGGACAATGCTGCCGCACATGACGGCGATTTTTCAGAAAATCCTCAAGCACCTCGCGCCGAAGTTGACGGGAGAAAAACGGTGGCTGTTTTTCGATCTCGCCGACCCGGCCAAGCGCACCAGCGACGACATCGCCAAGGTCCTCGCCACGATTGCGAAGTTTCAAAAATACTTTCGCGTCGTGCTCGGGTTGAATCTCGGCGAGAGTCGGCAGATTGGCGAGGTGCTCGGCATCAAGGCTCCGGCGGATTCACCCGAGGCGGTGACCGCGCACGCGCTGCACGTCCGGGAGAAGCTGAAAATCGAAACCGTCGTCATCCATCCCACCGCCTTCGCCGCCGCCGCCGACGCGAATGGCGCGACCTTTGTCGAAGGGCCGTTCACCCCGAAGCCGAAAATCACCACCGGCGCGGGCGATCATTTCAACGCCGGTTTTTGCATCGGCCGCCTGCTCGGCGGCGACCTCGCGATGAGCCTCCAATGCGGCGTCGCGACCTCCGGGTTCTATGTGCGCAACGCAAAAAGTCCCGGCATCGGAGACTTGCGGAAATTTTTGAGGACGCTGTGAGCGCCCGCGCTTTTGTCAGGAAAAAAAAGCGGCGGCCAATGACGGCCGCCGCTTCGGTTTCCCGTTGAATGTTTGGTTGTGACTACTTCTTGACGGGCGCTTTGTCCGCCGGC
>JANXWU010000532.1 GCA_025350985.1 Spartobacteria bacterium
CATCCAAAGCATGGAGAGCAAGAACAAGACTACCACGGTGGCGTCTGAAGTTCCGCTGGCGGAAATGTTTGGCTACGCCACCGCCATCCGTTCCCTTTCCAAAGGCCGCTGCTCTTATTCGATGGAGCCATCGCACTTCGAGCAGGTGCCGGCGCAAGTTCTCGCGGCGATTCTTGAGCAGAAAGGCTCCAACTCCTAGTTTCTAACCTGACTTTTTGCCATGACTAACGGACAGCGTATTCGCATTAGACTTAAAGCGTTCGATTTTCGGATGCTGGACCAATCGGCAAGTGACATCGTCGAAACCGCCAAGCGTACTGGCGCAAAAGTTTGTGGACCCATCCCGCTGCCCACCCGCATTGAGAAGTTCACGGTGAACCGCTCTCCGCACGTCGATAAGAAGTCGATGGATCAATTTGAAATTCGCACGCACAAGCGTCTGCTCGACATTATCGAACCGACCGCGAAGACCGTGGACGAACTGCGCAAGCTCAACCTTCCGGCGGGCGTGGACATTACCATTAAAATCTGACGACGACTGCCATGAGAATCGGACTTCTAGGAAAAAAAATCGGGATGACCCGCGTCTATGATGACAAGGGTCGTGCCCAAGCTGTGACCGTCATCGACGTCAATGGCAACGCGAAGTTGCAGGTAAAGACGAAAGAAACCGACGGCTATAACGCCGTGCAGGTTGGTTACGACACGCAGAAGAAGCAGCGCGTCACCAAAGCTCAACTCGGTCACTTTGAAAAGGCAGGCGCGGAAGCCAAGAAGATCGTCCGTGAGTTTCGTTTGAAGGAGGGAGAGACCCCCGCCGAAGACTTCAAGCTCGATGTGAATCTTTTCAAGCCCGGACAAATGATCGACGTCATCGGAACCTCGAAAGGTAAAGGCTTCGCGGGCATCATGAAGAAGCATAACACCCGCGGACAGCCGCAGTCGCACGGCTCGATGATGCATCGCCGTCCGGGTGCTATCGGTTGTCGCTCGACTCCGGGTCGAATCTGGAAAAACCAATCAATGCCTGGACACATGGGCCACGAGCAAATCACCGTGCAAAACCTTCGCGTCGTGCAAGTGCGCGAGAAAGAGCAAGTGCTGGTGATCGAAGGTGCGGTGCCTGGCCCGAATGGCGGCTACCTTATCGTGCGTCCGGCCATCAAGCGTCCAGTTGGAACCTTGGCCAAACCGCGTCATGGCGTGGCTTCGGTGGCGACTACTGGCGCCAAAATCGCGATCAAGAAGAAGTAACCCATGAGCGCAAAAATTTTCACAGCAGAAGCGGCTAAGGCTGCCAGTTTCGAGTTGATCGAGAATGGTCGCGGCAGTCAGGCGGTCCATGAGGCCATCGTCGCGATGCGGGCAGCTCGACGCAGCGGCACCGCGAGCGTCAAGACCAAAGCCACGGTCAACCTGAGTGGCTCGAAACCGTGGAAGCAAAAAGGCACCGGACGGGCCCGCGCCGGTTATGCGTCTTCGCCAGTTTGGGTAGGTGGGGGTGTGGTATTTGGCCCGCATCCGCGCGATTACACGAAGAAAATTTCCAAAAGCACCCGGCGGCTGGCCTTTCTCAAAGCACTGAGCTCGCGCATTTTGGCGGGAGATGTTTTGACTATTGAAGGGTTCCAAGTTGCAGAACCGAAGACGAAACAATTCATCTCATTGGTTAAGTCAGCGACGCCGGAAGAGAAGGTGCTGATTGTCGCCGATAAGTTTGACGAAACGACCTATAAGGCGGCGCGGAATGTCCAGTGGGCTTTCTTGGTCACGGCGGCCGACGTAAATACCGAGCAGTTGCTCAACTGCAAAAAACTTATCGTAACCAGCGGCGCGCTGTTGAAACTGGCGGAAAGGACGAAATGAACGAGTTCCAAGTAATTGATACGGTGCGCTTCACCGAAAAGGGAAGCTTCCTCACGGAAAAGCACAACCAATACGTCTTCCGCGTTCATCCTCGGGCGAACAAGATTCAGATCAAGCAGGCGATCGAGAAGTTGTTCGGCAAGAAAGTTGAAGCGGTGAACACGATGAATTACGGCGGAAAGAAGAAACGCGAACGCACGGCCAGTTACGGCAAAAAACCGGATTGGAAGAAGGCAATCGTTACCTTGAAGGAAGGCGAGAAAATCGAACTCGCATAAGTCTCATGGCTCTTAAATCGTTCAGACCACTTACTCCGACGCAACGCTTCAAGCAGTTGCCCGCTTTCGACGAAATCACCAAGTCGAAGCCTGAAAAATCGCTGCTCGTCACCAAGAAAAAAACCGGCGGACGCAATAGTTACGGCCGGTTGACGATGCGCCACATCGGTGGCGGACATAAGCAGAAATACCGCATCATTGACTTCAAACGCGTTAAGCGTGACGTGCAGGCTGAGGTAGTCGGGATTGAATATGATCCAAACCGCAGCGCTCGTATTGCTTTAATTAAGTATGCCGACGGCGAGCTAAACTACATTCTGGCTCCGAACGGCCTGTTGGTGGGGGCGAAAGTTACCGCCGGTGAAAAGGCCGCGCCGGAAGTGGGCAACGCCCTCCCGCTGAGCTCCATTCCTTTTGGCATCGCCATTCACAACGTCGAGCTAATCCCTGGCAAAGGTGGCCAGATTGCGCGCAGCGCCGGA
>JANXWU010000038.1 GCA_025350985.1 Spartobacteria bacterium
TTTTTGACCATACTTGTCGAGAAATTTGACCACCATCAGATCGAGCAAAACTTTCAGCACGCGCTCGAGTCCGTACTTGGATTTGCCATGCGCGCGCTCGTGATGGCTCACGACGACTTCCGCGATTCGCGCGCCGTGCCAGCTCGCGTAGATCGGAAGAAACCGGTGCATCTCGCCGTAAAGCCGAACGCCTTTGATGACCTCGCCGCGGTAGGCTTTCAGCGAGCAGCCGAAGTCGTGCAGGCGCACGCCGGAGACGAAGGAAATGAGTTTGTTCGCGAGGATGCTCGGGAAGTTTCGTTGCAGCGCGTCGTCCTTGCGATCCTTGCGCCAGCCAGAGACGCAGTCGAAGCCTTCGTGGATTTTCTCGATCATCTTCGGGATGTCGGCGGGATCGTTTTGCAAGTCGCCATCCATCGGGATAATGACCTCGCCGGTGGCGAAATCGAAGCCCGCCATCATCGCCGCGGTCTGGCCGAAGTTCCGCCGGAAATGGACCACCTTCACCGCCGGATCCTGTTCGGCGATTTGGTCGAGAATCGCCTCGCTGCCGTCGGAACTGCCGTCGTTGACGAGGATCAGTTCCCACTCCAGCGCCGCTTTTTCCATCTCATCGCGGACACGGTGGCAGAGCTTCGGGATCGTCTCGGCTTCGTTAAAAATCGGAACCGTAATCGAGATCATTTCGCGGCGGCCAGATTAGGGCGAGGGGAGGGGTTTGCAAACTGCATTTTAGAGCAGGCCGGCCCGTCAAATTAAGTTGTTCATTTTTATTTGACTAAATCGACCAGAATGAGAAACCTGCGCCTCATGCCTGCCACGGCTCTGTTTCCCACCACCGTCAAGCGCGCCCTCAAATCCGAGGCGCTCACTGCGCTCGAAGTCGAGGCGATTGACCTGTTCATCAGCTTCGTCCGCCTGTTTGGGCTTCCCAAATCCATCGGCGAAATTTACGGCCTGCTTTTCGTTTCGCCTAAACCAGTGCCGATGGATGCGATGATGGAACGGCTCTCGATGAGCAAAGGCGCGGCGAGCCAGGGGTTGAAACTGCTGCGCTCGTTCGGCGCGGTGAAAACGGCGTACGTCGCTGGCGACCGGCGCGACCATTACACCGCCGACTTCGAGTTGAGCCGGTTCGCGACGATGTTCATCAAGCACGAATTGCAGCCGCATCTCGACAGCGGGCTCGCGCGGCTCGACCGGATGGAGCGCCTGATGGAGAAGCTCCCACGCGACCAAAAATCGGCGACGGCTCCGCGCATGGCGAAGCTGCGGCACTGGCAGGAGAAGGGGCAAATGATGATGCCGCTCATCGCGAAGTTTCTCGTTTCCTAATCCGCGCCCGCCGCCGACGATCATCGCGATGTCCGAGATTATTTTGCCGGAGGAACCGAAGTGGTATTGCCTGCGCTCGCAGCCGAAGCACGAGCACATTGCCGCCGCGCATCTCCGCCCGCTTGAGGGCGTGGAGGTTTATTGTCCGAGGGTTCGGTTGCAAAAATCGACGCGGCGCGGGCTCGTTTGGTTCACTGAGGCGCTGTTCCCCAATTACCTTTTCGCTCGCTTCAATCTGCGCGCATTGCTGCTGCGAATCCGCAGTTCGCAGAGCGTCGCAGGCATCGTGCGCTTCGGCGACCGCTACCCGGACATTCCCGAATCGAGCATCGAAAAGCTGCGCGCTGCGATGCAGGACGCGGAAATCAAAACCATCGAAACCTCGCTCGCCACCGGTGACGATGTGAGCGTCGTCAGCGGGCCGCTGCAAGGCGCATCCGGGATGGTCACGCAAATTCTGCCGGCGCAGGAGCGAGTGAAAGTGCTGATGGAATTTTTGGGCGGACAGAAGGAAGTGGAACTCGACTTGTCGGCGGTTTTCCGTCCGGCACCGCCGCTGTTGCACGATCCGGGTTAGCGCAGTACCGACGGCGGCCGGTTCGCTTCAGCAAACTGTTAGCCGCCTAACTAAAACATGATCCTTCGCCCCGAGGCAGGGAAAGACGCGGGTCTTGCTGGAAAATTCCGGCAACCGACCACGGGCGGCAGCTTGCTTTGATTCGACCGATGCCCGACGCCGTCTCATCTGAGGAAGAACAAGGTTTCGCCGAATGGTCGAAGGTCATCACGCCGCGCCGGAACCTGTTCGATTTCCGCTGGCGCGAACTCTGGGCTTACCGGGATTTGGTGCTGCTGATGGTGCGCCGCGATTTCGTCGCGACCTATAAACAAACCGTCCTCGGCCCGCTCTGGTTTTTGATCCAGCCGCTCTTGACGACGCTGATGTTCACCCTCGTCTTTGGCCGCATCGCCCGACTATCGACGGATCGCCTGCCGCAGTTCCTTTTCTACCTGAGCGGCCTGGTGGCGTGGAATTACTTCGCCGATTGCGTGAACAAAACCGCGTCCACCTTCACGCGCAACGCCGGCATCTTCGGCAAGGTTTATTTTCCGCGCCTCGCGGTGCCGATTTCCATCGTCATCACAAACCTCATCAGCTTTCTGCTTCAGTTCGGATTTTTCGTCATCTTCCTCCTTTATTTCATCGTGCGCGGCTCGCCCGTCCATCCGAACTGGCACATGATCGTCGCGCCGGTTCTGCTGCTGCAAATGGCCGCGCTCGGACTGGGCGCGGGCTGTCTGGTTTCATCGCTCACCACGCGCTACCGCGACCTTGCGCTGGCCGTGACGTTTGGCATGCAGCTCTGGATGTATGCGAGTTCCGTCGTCTATCCGCTCTCGCAAATCCCCGAGAAATTTCGCTGGATTTTCATTCTCAATCCAATGGTGCCGATCATCGAATCGTTCCGCTTCGCGTTCCTCGGCTCGGGCGTCATCGAAATCTGGCAGCTCGCGATCAGCTTCGCCATCAGCATGGCCACGCTCGTCGCGGGCGTCGTCATGTTTAACCGAGTCGAGCAGACCGTGATGGACACCGTGTAAATGGCGACCGTCGTCAAAGTCGAAAATCTCGGCAAAGAGTATCGCCTCGGCGAGATCAGCCGGCACACGCTTTACGAGGAACTCCAGAGCCGCTGGGCGCGGATGCGCGGCAAGGCTGATCCGAACGCGAGCGTGTCGATGAGTGAGGCCACCGCCGCGGCATCCAGCAATGGCCGGTTCTGGGCGCTCAACGACGTTTCGTTTGAGGTCGGTGAAGGCGAGGTTGTCGGCATCATCGGACGTAACGGCGCGGGCAAATCCACGCTGCTGAAAATCCTCGCGCAAATCACCGCGCCGACGCGCG
>JANXWU010000266.1 GCA_025350985.1 Spartobacteria bacterium
TCAGAATGGTGAGGAGAGTTAGTTTTTTCATGGGTGTTTTGTTTTGGGTTGAACCGTGGCCGCGGCGGAAATGCCGCAGTCATTGGTGGATGGCACTGGTAGCCGTTTCCCGCGCAGGTCGCAAGCGCGAAGCTGCCTGCCGGTTGTCCCGGCGCTCGGTGAGCGTCGCCATTTTTCGCGTGAGAGTTTGCGGCGACCATGGCCCGCCGCTACAACTTTTGGCGATGATCCGCCCCCTCTCCGCTCTCGCGCTCGTTCTCCTTTTGGCGAAAAACTTCACCCACGCCGCCGACGTGCCGAAAACCGCGTCGCTCCCGAAGCCGCACCCCGACTGGAAAATCGAACTCGTCGCCGAGCCGCCAGTTTTGAAATACCCGAGCGTCGTCACCTGCGCGCCGGACGGACGCATCTTCGTCGCGCAAGACCCGGCCGACATGCCCGGCCCGAGCAACGAGCCGATCGACTCGATTCTCTGCATCCATCCCGACGGGCACATCACGAAGTTCGCCGAGGGACTGCACGCCGTCTTCGGCCTCGCGTATCTCGATGGAAAACTCTTCGTCCACCACTGCCCGGATTTCAGCGTGTTTGACGACGACAACGGCGTCGGAAAAAATCGCGTCGATCTTTTCAAAACCAATCCCGACCCGAACGTCGGCGGCAAGGGTTTCAACGATCACATCCCCTCGAACATGCGGCTCGCGATGGACGGCTATTTTTACATGAGCGTCGGCGACAAAGGCATCTTCAACTGCGTCGGCAAGGACGGCAGCAAAATTGAACTGCACGGCGGCGGCGTGATTCGCTTTCGCCCCGACGGCACGCATCTCGAAGTCTTCGCCACCGGCACGCGCAACCACCTCGACGTCGCCATCAACGCCGAGGACGAAATTTTCACCTACGACAACACCGACGACGGCAACGGCTGGTGGACGCGCGTCACGCACATCGTCGATGGCGGCTACTACGGCTATCCTTACGACTACCAGAAAGCGCCGCATTTCGGAGTGACCGCCCCTTCAAAAGAAACCCTCGACGCGGAGAAGCGCAAAGTAGCGCAAGCTTCCAGCTTGCAACCCGACAACAACGCAAGCTGGAAGCTTGCGCTACCTTTCCTCCCCGCCATGACCGACTTCGGCGGTGGCTCGCCCACTGGCGCGATTTGCTACAACGAAGACGCGCTCCCCGACGAATATCGCGGCAACCTCTTCCTCTGCGAATGGGGACGCCGCCAGCTCCTGCGCCTCCGCATCTCGCGCGACGGCGCCACCTACAAAGTGGACGAGCGCGTCCAGCACGACGGCGACGATTTCCTCGTCTCCGAAAAAGCCAGCGGCAAACGCGAGTTCCGTCCCGTCGGCATCGCCGTCTCGCCCGACGGCATGAGCTTTTACATCGCCGACTGGAACTTCGGCGGCTGGCGCGCGCCCGAGACCGCGGGGCGTTTGTTGAAAGTGACCTACACGGGAAAAAGCCACGCCACGCCCAAGCCCGCGTGGTTCGTGCCGGCGGCGACGGGAAAAAAATTCGACGCGACCGACGAGGAGTTGATCGAAGGCTTGAAACATCCCGCGCAAAGCGTGCGGATGGTCGCGCAACGGCGGCTGGCGGAGCGGGGCGAAAATGTTATTCCCAAACTGAAAGCGCTACTTGTTCGCGACGACTTGCCGCCACCGATACAAGGAGGTCATCCACTTTCAATTTTCAAAAATGGCTCACACGAAAAAGTGCCGAACTACGCGCGCTGGCACGCAATTTGGACACTCAACGCAATTGATGGAGGCAAAACTGCGTGGGTTGAAATTCTTGCCGCTGCACAAAAAGGCGACGACACCTCGGTTCGCGCACAAGCGATGCGGCATTTCGGTGAGCACAAGGTGGAATGGGACACCGTAAATCCGACACCAGGCGTATTGAATGAAGCGCTCAATGAAAGCAATCCACAGATTCGGCGAGTCGCAGCAATCGCAATAGGGCGAATTGGAAAGAGCTATTCAAATGGCGAGATCCTACACGCGGTAAAAAACGCGGACGATCCCCTTGTTCGTTACGCGATGCTCAGCGCGGTGAAACGAATCGGTCAAAATGATCCGTGGTGGGCTTACGTCGCCCAAAATCTCCACATAAAAGGCGTATCAAAAGCACAAAAAGAATTCGCTTTGCAAGCAATGACGGAAATTTACGACGAGGAAATTGTGAAGTCGCTCGCCAGATTCATTGCGATGGAAGACGGCGAACCGAACGTCGTCATTTTTTCCGGCAGTGTCGTTTTCTTCACTTTGGTTTTTCCAGATGAGCGCGCACACGCCCTCCGCGTCCTCGCCGAGTTGCACCGGCAGCGGCCGCCGTGGGACGGCCAATGGTGGGGCACGCAGCCGGTCAAAGGCGCGCCCGAGCCGAAGAACGTCGATTGGGCCGGCACGCCGCTCGTGCTCGCCGCCATCACCCGCGCGCTCGGCGATCCCGCGCTCGAAGTGCGCCGCGCCGCCGTCGAAGCCGTGCAGATCGCCTCGCACAAAGACGCCGCGCCCGCGCTGCGCGAGATGTTCACCCGCGAGACCGACGCCAATCTGAAAAAATCAATCCTCCTCACGCTCGGCTCGCTCAAGGACAACGCCGCCTCCCCGCTCATCGTCGGCATCCTCGAAGCCCCCGTGTCGAACGGAAAAAAAGCGCCGGTAGGGACGGCTCTCCGAGCCGTCCGCCCAGACGCGACCACGGATTCAACGCCCGAAAAAAGTTCGACGCCTGATGCGAATTCCACGCCCAGCGGACGCCTCGGAAAGGCGTCCCTACCGGCATCGCGCGACAATTCCGCCTTGCTCGAAACCGCCATCAAAGCCGCAGGACAAATCGGCGACAAACCTTGCGTGGACGCGCTCGCGAAACTCGCCGACACCGCGACAGACGCCGACACGCTCATCCGCACGCTCGACGCGCTCGGCAACACGCACCTCGCCGAGTCCGTCGCCGCGCCCGTGAAATTGGTCGCGCACCGCGACGCAAAAGTCCGCAACGCCGCCAGCAACGCGCTTGCAAACATCGGCGGCAACGCCGTGCTCGACGCCATCACGCCGCTGTTCGACGATCCCGTTTGGGACGTGCGCAAAGCCGCCATCGCCACCGCCGGCGCGCTGAAAAACAAACGCGCGCTGTCGAAACTTCTCGCGCTTTACCAAATCGATGTCGTGCGCGCTGACGCGCTCGCCGCGCTTGTGAAAATGCCCGACGTGCAGGCGCTCGACGTTTACCTCGACGGCCTCGGCTCAAAGGAAAACCGCATCCGCGACGAGTCGCGCAAAGCGATCGAAAACCTGCGCGACAAAGCGCTGCCGCTCGTCGAAGCACGCCACGCGAAAACGCCGTTCACCGGCCAGACGCTGCGCGAGTTGCAGCGCGCGTTCGACCGCGACGCGACCGCGCGCAAAGGCCCGCTTTTCGCCGGGGAACAAAAACCTTCCGCCGCCGCCGACTACGAAAAATTCGCGACGACGCACGACGGCGACGCGAACAAAGGCCGCAAACTTTTCGATGAAACCGCCGGCTGCGTCCTCTGCCACGCCGTCAACGGCAAAGGCGGCCAGATCGGCCCCGAGTTGACGGGCATCGGCACAAAATACGCGCGCGCCACGCTCATCGAGTCGGTGCTTTATCCCTCGAAACAAATCTTCGACGGCTACCGCAGCACGGTCATCACGACCAAAAGCGGCGATGCGTTCACCGGATTTATCCGGGACGAAACTCCCGCTCAACTCGTCGTGCTCGACGCCGTCGGCGAAGCGCATCCGCTGATCAAAGATCAGATTTTCAAGCGCGAGGAGAGCAACGTTTCGCTAATGCCCGAGGGCCTGCAAGCCGCGATGTCGCTTGCCGATTTCGCCGACCTCATCGCCTATCTCGAATCGCTCAAGGAAAAAGAAGCTGCTAAAAAGTAAGGGAAATCGAAAGCAACCCTCGCCATGAACATCCGCATAATTCTCGCCGCGTTCGCCGCGGTTGCCGCGCAACCCCCTGCCCAAGCCGCTCCCGAGCCGGCGGCCAAGCCGAACATCGTCTTCGTCCTCTGCGACGATCTCGGCTACGGCGACGTGAGCAGTCTCAACCGGCAAGGCAAAATTCCCACGCCGAACATCGACGCCCTCGCCCACGACGGCATGATTTTCACCGACGCGCACGGCAGCTCCGCCGTGTGCTCGCCGACGCGTTATGCCATTCTCACCGGCCGCTACAACTGGCGCACGCGGCTCCAAAGCGGCGTGCTCGGCGGCATCAGCCCGCACTTGATTGACCCGTCGCGGCTCACGGTTGCGTCGCTTTTAAGAAAGCACGGCTACGCGACCGCGTGCATCGGCAAGTGGCACCTCGGCATGGACTGGCCGAAAAAAGAAAGCGACTTCAAACCGAACGACAACATCGAAAAAGGCAGCGACGGCTGGAAGGTCGATTTTTCCAAGCCGATCACCAACGGCCCGAACGCGGTCGGGTTCGACTACTACTTCGGCATCAGCGCGTCGCTCGACATGGTGCCGTACACCTTCATCGAAAACGACCGCGTCACCGTGCAGCCGACGGTGGACAAAAAGTTCCCGATGATGCTCGGACGCGAGGGCGGAACGACGCGCAATGGCCCGGCGGCGGCGGAGTTCGAGGCGGGCGATGTGCTGCCAACACTCACGCGCAAGGCGGTCGAATATGTCGGCTCGAAGGCGAAATCCGGCTCGCCTTTTTTCCTCTATCTGCCGCTGAACGCGCCGCACACACCGATCGCGCCGACGAAGGAGTGGCAGGGAAAAAGCGGGCTGAATCCCTACGCCGATTTCGTGATGCAGACGGACGCGTGCATCGGCGAAGTGATCGAGGCGGTGCGGAAAAACGGGCTGGCGGAGAACACTCTCTTCATCGTGACGAGCGATAACGGTTGCTCGCCGCAGGCGAAATTCCCCGAATTGCTCGCGAAGGGACACAACCCCAGCTACGTCTTCCGGGGCACGAAGGCGGACATCTGGGACGGCGGGCACCACATCCCATTCGTCGCGCGCTGGCCGGGAAAAGTGAAAGCTGAATCACGCAGCGACGCACTGGTCTGCCTCGGCGATTTGCTCGCGACGTGCGCGGAAATCGTCGGCGAAAAACTGCCCGACAACGCAGGCGAGGACAGCGTCAGTTTTTTGCCGGCCCTGACCGGGAACCTCGATTCCAAGCGGCTTCGCGAGTCGATTGTGCATCACTCGGTCAGCGGACGCTTTGCGATCCGCGAGAAGAAGTGGAAGCTCGAACTCTGCCCCGGCTCGGGCGGTTGGAGCGATCCGAAGGACATTCCCGCCGCGAAACAAGGGCTGCCGTCGATTCAGCTTTACGACCTCGCCGAGGACATCGAGGAAAAGAAAAACGTCCAATCCGAGCATCCCGACGTGGTGGCACGACTGACAAAACTTTTGGAAAAACAAGTCGCTGATGGGCGCAGCACACCGGGCGCACCGCAGCCCAATGACGCGAAGATCGACCTTTGGAAAAAGAATCTGGATGCGCCCAACAAGCCGAAGCCGGCGAAGGATGTCGGAGATTAGCTGCGGACTTCGCAGGCAAAGGATTGGGATGAAAATCGCCATCGCCTTGCTAGCCGCTTGTTTCCTCGCTTTCACGGCCATCGCGCAGAAAGCGCCGCAGCCCGAGCCGAAGATGAGCTTCATCGACAACGGCACCGTCCGCCTCGGCATCGATCTCAATCGCGGCGGCGCGATCACCTGGCTCTCGAAATCGGGCAGCGAGTTGAATGTGATCAACAGCCATGATCTCGGACGAGAAGTGCAGATGTCATTTTACGCCGGGCCGGTGCCGTTCAGCGTTGGCGAAAAAAAGCCCGCGCCGCATTGGAATCATCTCGGCTGGAATCCGGTTCAGGCCGGAGATGATTTCGGGCACATCCCGAAGCTGCTCGAACACAAAAACGACGGGCGCTCCCTTTATGTGAAGTGCATCCCAATGCACTGGCCGCTCGACGGCGTTCCGGGCGAATGCACCTTCGAGAGCTGGCTTGAACTCGATGGCGCGGCAGTGCGCGCGCGCTGCCGGCTGAACAACGCGCGCCCCGACAAAACGCAATATCATGCGCGCGCGCAGGAATGCCCGGCGGTCTATGTCAACGCGCCGTTTTACAAATTGATGACCTACACGGGCGGCAAACCATTTACGAATGACGCGCTCAGGCGCATCGAGAAAACTCGTCAGGATTTCCCATGGGAAAACTGGCTGGCGACGGAAAACTGGGCGGCGCTGGTCAACGACAACGGCTGGGGACTTGGCGTGTGGAATCCGCAGTGCGTTCGCTTCCTGGGTGGCTTCGCGGGCAAGCCGGGAGTCGGCGCGCCGAAGGATAATTTCTGCGGCTACCTCGCCCCGCAAATGGAGGAGATTCTCGATCACAACATCGTGCACGAATACCGCTACGAACTTGCGCTCGGGACGCTCGACGAAATCCGTCGCCGATTTTACGCGAGCGCGAAAAACCAACCGCTGCCGCCGGTCTGGCGCTTCGAGCGCGATCGTCAAAGCTGGACGCTGGCCAACGCGACCGACTCCGGCTGGCCCCTCTCCGGCGAGTGGCGCGTGAAGCTGGAACTACTGCATCCCGAACTGCGCAGCCCGGTGTTCGTCGCGCGAGCGGAGGAGGCGCCGGTGCTGATGTTGCAGGCGGCGCTGACTTCACCGCATCGAAGCGCGAAAGTTTTCTGGCGCACGATCGACGAGCCGAAGTTCGTGGAGAAAAACTCGGCAAAGTTTGAAGTGAAAGGCGACGGCGAGTTTCACGAATATCGCGTGCGGCTCGCGGAGGCGCCGGGATGGAGTGGCGCGGTGATCCAGCTTCGCATCGATCCTGTCCCGACGGGCGCGACGGGTGCATCGGTGCGCCTCCGGTCGGTGATGCTGGGAAAATAGCCGCGCTACGGTTTGTAGGGCACGGTCCCGTTGGCATCGACTTTGTAGCCGCGCTCATGGATGTAGTCGGCGGCGGGACGAAACTCGTCGTGCGCGTCGGCGAGCATTTTTTTCAACTTCGCGTCGAGGGCGGACTGCAACCCGGCAGCCTCCGGCAACCCGGCGAGGTTTTTCATCTGGAACGGGTCGGACTCGTTGTCGAAGAGCAGCCACGGGCCTTCGAGGTCGCGGACGAAAGTATGTCGCGCGGTGCGAAGTCCGCGGTATTCGCGTCCGCCCTGCTTGCGCGTCCACTGGCCAAAGGGCGCGGGACACGCGATCAGCGCCGCGTCGCGGGGCGCATCCGCCTTCCCGAGCAGATGCGCGCTGAAATCGCGTCCCTCCACGCTCTTCGGAATCGGCACGCCGCAGAGGCCGAGCAGCGTCGGCATGAAATCCTCGGACCCGACTGGCGCGACGATTTTTTTCGATGCGATTTTTTCCGGCCAGCGGAGGAAAAGTGGAACCCGCACCGACTCGTCGAACGGCTGCTGTTTGTGGCGTCCGCCGTGCGAGCCGAGCAGGTCGCCGTGGTCGGACGTGAACACGACGATCGTGTCTTTTTCGACGCCCGCCTCCCGCAAGGTGCGCAAGAGGTCGCCGACGCAATCATCAAGGGCGGCGCAGTGCGCATAGTACCCGGCGAGCATCGTGCGTGCGGCGGACTCCATCGCGGGTGGCACATTGTCGCGCAGCTTGAAGTCGGCGGCGGAGAACAGTGCGCGATATTTCTTCGGGGCGGTCGGGTAGGGGTCGTGGGGTGGTCCCCACGCGAGCCAGAGCAGAAACGGTTTTTCCGACTTCGCGTGCGCGCGGATGAACCGCTCGGCGTCGCGCGTCTGCGCGATGGCGTCGTAGCCTTCCCAGAACTTTTTCTCCGGCGTGTCGTCGAAGTAGGCCGAGTGGTTATAGTCGTGCGTGCAGTCGAGCACGCGCCAGTAATCGAAGCCCTGCCGCCGATCTTTGGGGATGAACGCCGAGCGTTCGCCACTGCCGTCGATGTGCCATTTGCCAATCGCGCCGGTGTCGTAGCCCGTGTCTCGGAGCACCTTTGCGAGCGTCACGGCGTCCGGCGCGAGTCGCGTGTCATTGAGAAAAACTCCGTGCGTGAGCGCGCGCTGCCCGGTGAGCAGCGAGGCGCGCGTGGGCGAGCAGACCGGCACCGATGAGACGGCGTGGACAAAATCCGCACTGGCGGCGGCGAGCGCGTCGAGGTTAGGCGTGCGCGCGTTCACGTCGCCAGCGTGGCCGAAAGCCTGCGCGCGCCACTGGTCGGCGATGACAAAAAGAATGTTGGGACGTTTTGCAGGCTCCGAAGCCGCCAGCAAGGCCGTTTGCGAGGCGATGAAGAAAAATGCCGCGACGAATGGAGATATTTTCATGGGATGCAATTTGCAAAAAAAACACGCCTGCCGCGGCACGCCTTAGGTCCCGTATTTCACCGTCGGCTTGTGAATGATCGGCACGAGTTTTTGGATGAAACTCTCGACCGTCTGATCAATCTGCGTCTCTCCCACCGCTCCGGTTTTATCCGGCAGCAAGGAGATGACCGAGACATAGGCCCAGCGCTGGTTGTAGCCTTTGAGGATGCGGTCGCGCCAGTCGATGATCGAGCGTTCGACGTGCGACGGCGTGAGGTCAGTGGAGCCGACGAACCAATAATAATCGAGCGCGTCCTTGCCCCAAGCGGCGTGGGCGTTGCGCAGGCGCGTGACTCTCAAAATGTGTCTAGCCGCGTCGAGCGCGAGCGGCACCACGCGGGAATTCTGAATCGTCCAGCCTTGCGCGCGGAGGCAGCGTTCCGCGCGGTGGATGCTGGTATTCATGTCCTGGCCAGAGAGCACGATCGTCACGACGATTTTTTGATTGCCCTCGCCGGTGTACACTTTTCGGGAAAACTCCGTGTCCTTTCCCAGCACCAGATGCTCCTGCTCGGTGACGCCTTCATCCCGTCCCACCCACGCGCCCACATAATCGGGCAGCGCGAGATTGACGCCGAGCGGTTGCAGGCGGGGGGCCTTCGGCAAAAGGAAAACCGCCCCGAGACCCAGCAGCAAGGCGGCTTGGAGGATGACCAGGCGTTTAGTAGTCATACTTCGTGCCCTCCCGCTGCACGACGCCTTTGGACTGTTGGGCGGTCAGCTTTTTCCAGTTCAGGTCGAGCAGTTTGCTGAAGGCGAGCATGGCCGCGAGCGCGAAGGGGAATGAAATAAAGCCTGAAATGTGATGATACTTTCCGCCGGCGAGGTTGGCGTTGAAGAGCCGCGCCACGACGATGATCGTGAAGATGCGCCCGGCGTTGCCGATGATCGCGAAGAGCAGCGAGGCCGCGAACGTTGTGACTTTTTTCCACATCGCCATCTCGGTCAGATGCACGTAAACCGCCGTGAGCATCGTGAGCGCGGTGATGGACCGAATGCCGCTGCACCCTTCGGCGACTTGAAAATTAAAGCTCCGATCCGCCGCCATGATCGTGGTGCCCACGGACTGGATGTTCAGGCCGACCACGTTTCCGATGAAGCCGACCATCCAGGTGACAGAGCCTTGGAGCCGCGCCGTCATCGGCTCCAGCGCACCGAGCGGGAGCATGAAAAAGAGAAACGCGCAGGGGAAAAAAATGATCCGCGCGACATGCCGGCCCCAGAGGAAAAAAGTGGCTCCGAAGAGAATGAAGGGCACGGCAAGCATGGCCAATCGCGCCTCCAACACGCGCGCGCTCGCCGCGAAAAGAAGCACGCCGATGCCCAAAAACACCAAGCCACGCGAGTCGCCCCTTTTGGGTGCAGCACGGAGTTTTTCGCGCGCATTCCAAAACAGCCAGAGCGAAATCGGGGGCACGATCATGCAGTAATCCTGCTCGCTCTCCGCGTTCCACGACAGCCATGCCCACTGCGCGGCGGTTTCGCTGCCATTGACAAAAATGCGGATGAAGCCGAAGAAAAAAACCAGCGTGCCGGCGACCGCCGCCAGCAGCAGGGCCTGGAGTGGATTGGCCCGGCACCACGAGAAGAAGTTTGCGCATTGGCCGCGCAGGCCATTCTCTTTTTCGGTAGGGGGGTGCAAAGTTGCCTCCATAAATTGCTGGCGGACACTACTTATAAATCCGCCCCGTCGCAAACCCACCACGCATGGAACCTGAGCTAAAAACTCCAGAAATCTGCGAAATCCTCGGCAGCCGGGTGGCGGTCACGGACTACGCGGAAGCGGTGGCCATTGCGCGGACGTGCGCGGCGCGCCACGATCGCGTGTTCGCCATCGAAGCGGCTAACACGCACGTCCTCGCGCTCGCCCGGCACGATGTCGGGTTCGGGCGCGCGATGGCAAAATTCGATTTACTGCTGCCAGATGGAATGCCGCTCGTTTGGCTGATCAATCGCCACGCCAAGCCCCCGCTTCGGGACCGGGTTTACGGTCCGACACTTATGCTGCGCTGTCTGGCGGCGACGGAGGGCGAGCACTCCCACTTCCTGCTCGGTGGCTCGGAGGAGTTGCTACAAACCCTTCAACTCAAGCTCCGGGAAACATTTCCGAAACTTCAAATCGCGGGTGCATATTCCCCCCCGTTCGGCCCATGGCCCGAAGGTGAAGACGCTGCCATCGCCGACCGCATTGCAAAATCCGGGGCCCGCTTCGTGTGGGTGGGTCTGGGTTGTCCGAAGCAGGAGCTTTGGATCGCCCGGAACAAGGAGCGGCTTCCGAATGCCGTGTTCGTCGGCATTGGCGCGGCCTTTGCCTTCCATGCCGGACGAGTGCGGCAGGCCCCGGCTTGGATGCAAAACTCGGGCTTGGAGTGGTGCTTTCGTTTGCTCACCGAACCGCGCCGCCTTTTCGGGCGCTATGTTCGTTACAATAGTCTGTTCCTTTACTACCTGCTGCGCGAAAGACTAAGTCGCTGAGGTATCGCCGCCAGTCCGACTAACTGTTAAGTCTCGTGAAATCTCTTTCGCGAGACTCAATAACTAAGTTCCGACCTAGTCACCTAACACAATGGACTTGCGCTGGAGGAGCGTGCCGGTCACGACCCAAAGCTGCACGATCGAATCGTCTAAGTCAGCCTGCGCCCGCAACTCCCGCGTGCGAGCTTCATAAACTCGCCTTTGTGTCTCCACCACGTCAAAGCTCGACACTTGTCCTTCTTCCAGACGGTGGCGCTCGATGTTCACCGCTTCCTCGGTCAGCCGTCGTGACTGGCGTGCAGTCTCCACGCTCTGCTGGCGCGAGCGGATGCGGTTGATAAGTGTGTCCACATCGACGCTGATCGATAACTCCGCTTGTTTGATCCTTAGAATTGACTGCGCCTTAAGACTCTTGGAAATCGAAAGCTGCGCGCGCCCTTGCACGTTGCCCAGTGGGATGGTGGCCACCACCCCCACGGACCATTGGGGTGCCTGCCCGCCAAACGCCCGCTCAAAGCTTTTGCCAATGCCATTGGACAACCCGTTCAACCCGTAAGTGCCCACAACATCGAGCTTGGGCAATGCTTGATTGCGCGCAAAGCGCAAGCGGATGTCCTCGATCTCTGCGCCGTGAATCGCTGATTTGTACTCCACCCGGTTTTGAAAAGCCTGAAGTAGAAGTTGTGTGCGATCCAGTTTCGGAAGTTCAAGGTTCACTTCACCCAAAGGCATAAAGACGCGGTCATCATCCACGTCCGCTTCACTCAGGATCGTCCGCTTCAACTGATACTGCTTCTCCATGAAAAAGTTCTTCGCCGCCACCAGCTCTTCCTGCGCGATGGATTCGCCGACCTGTGCCTGCCGCACGTCGATGGGTGCCATTAAGCCAAGGTCAA
>JANXWU010000127.1 GCA_025350985.1 Spartobacteria bacterium
CGGGGCGGGCGGCAAGACGCCCGTCTTCGGCCTGCTCAAGCGCGGTGGCAAGGTCTTCACCGAGATCGTCGAGAACTGCTCCAGGCAAGCTCTGATGCCGATCATCAAGGGCCAGGTGCTCTCCGAAGCCACCGTATATACCGACGGCTGGAAGTCCTATGACGGCCTCGTTTTGGGTGGCTACAAGCATCCCCGCATCCACCATCATCAAAACCAGTTCGCGCGCGGCAAAAATCACGTCAATGGCATCGAAAGCTTCTGGAGCTTCACCAAACTCCGCCTCGCCCGACTGCGCGGCATCCGTGCCCACTACTTTTTCCTCCACCTCAATGAATCCGCATGGCGTTGGAATCATCGGCACGACAATCTGTATCTCTTCTTGCTCAAAAACCTCCGCTCAAAACCCCTCTAAAGTTGCTAAGACCCTACATAATATCGCCCGCCGATACTCCAAAGTTCGTGATCGCGACTTCACCCGCTGGAAACCATTCCCACCAGACATAGACTTGCCTGCTCGAAAAAATGCCCAGATCAATGATCTCGGTTTCGGTTCCTGCCTGAAGCACATCACCCGAGCCCCAGCCATCGATCCCGATCCATTCCGAGGCGTAGTAACTTCCGAACCCCTGGGAATGTGGATTCGGGACGGTCCACTGGCCAGCGACCCAGCCGAAGGTGCGACGGGCAGGCGCAAGCGCGACGCTGCCAGACCAGTTGGAGCTAGTGGCGTTTGCGACATCTTTGACCGCGCTGATCTTGGCCCGAGTGCTTCCGGGTTTGAGAGCCGGACCATGCGACTTTCCTTGCACCTCGCGAAAGACCGGCGTGATCCAAGTGCGAGGACGCGATAAGACTTTGTCCCAAATCTGTCTTAACTGGGGCTCGGTTTTAACATCAGGCCGGGTCGGAAAGCCGTGGTGCAACAAAAGACGTGGCGTTGCCTTCATGGGGTCAAAATCCGGCGGCGGTGCCTCATAAGTGCGGACGCGGAATCCTTTCGAGGTAGTAATTACATTCCCTGCCTTGTTGCCTGCGCGTTTCGTGGCCATAACGTCGTTCTCCTTAGGTGATTTGTTTTAGTTACTTGAGCGGTGACTCTTACAACGAAACTCTATCGTTCCTTAGTTTGCGTGTGGCTGTGTTCCGGCAAGGATTTGAAACAAAGACGGCTTAAACCGACCGCACCGAAGAAGACTCTGCATCAAGACCGCGAGTGAAACTCCGAGCCTTCAATCCGCTTTGGGAATCCACACCATCGAGCGGATGCCGGGAGTGAAGCGCTCCGTGCCGAGCAGCGTGATGCCGTCCGTGTATTTCGAGGCCGAGCCTTGCTGTAGTCCGAACAGTCTCACCATTTCCGCGAACCAATCTGGGAACCGGTCCGTGAATTTTAACTCCACCACGGCTTGATTTCCAAACACCGTCGGCGTCGTCCCGGCGGCGGGCGCGAGGCGGGCGAACGGCTCCGGCGCGCAGCGCACCGCGCGGTCGATCGTGACGCGCACCGAGTTGTCGTGCCGGCTGATCCACGCCTCGCGCAAATACGACACCTGTGCCATCGGCGCGGCGCGGTGCGACAGAAGCAGGCGGTGAAAATTTTGCAGCGCAACCAGCGGCTTTCCGTCCTCCGATAGCAGCGCGCCACGCGCTGGCATCCGCCCGGCAAACACGTCCGCGAGCGCCTCGCGCCGCACCGCGCAGCGCTGTTTGAGGATGGCGTTGTTCACCCGTCGTTTGATTTCCAAAAAGACGGGCGAGCCGGGCAGTTCGTCGTAAAAACGGATACGCAGTTTGTGCCGGTTTTTGTTGCCGTTGATCGTGTGCCAGTAGAGCGCGAGGTCGGGCGCATCGAGGTAAAGGCTGTGCACCGGATACGAGTTGCCTTCGCTCCCCGCGCCAAATTCATCCAACTCCAAATACGCGCTCGCGAAGTCGCGCACCATCCGGGCGACGCCCTCGCTGACCCGATATTTCAGCTCGAAGCGCTGGCTTTGCAGGCGGTGGTCTTGGGACATCGGGGGAAGTTATGGGTGCCGAAGCGGGCGCTTGTAAAGTGGAGGGGATTTTTTGCTGGTGGAAGTCTTCCGCATGACAGCATTTGGATTTCCATTCCCGACGCAACTTGCCCGCGACGGTGGTCGCAGTAGTTTGCCCCTTGATGCTCAGTTCTCGCACTCTGGCGCGTGGCGTAACGTGGCTTTTCGCGACCGCGATTTTTTGCGCGCCTTTATCGGCGAAAGCAAAAAAGCCGGACGAAACGGCGGCCTTTTTTGACGCGGGAGTGATCCCGAAGTTGCACATTGAAATCTCTCCACCGGAACTGGAGAAGCTCAAGAAAGACCCGCGCACTTACGTTCGTTGCACCGTCCACGAGGGCGACACGGTTTACAGCGACGTGGGCATCCATCTCAAGGGCGGCGCCGGCAGTTTTCAACCCTTCGAGGCCAAGCCCGCGCTCACGCTGAACATGGACAAGTTCGTGAAGAAACAGAAGTTTCATGGCCTCGACAAACTTCATCTCAACAACTCGGTGCAGGACCCGACCTACATGTCGGAAAGTC
>JANXWU010000168.1 GCA_025350985.1 Spartobacteria bacterium
GGCGACTGGCGCGAGGGCCGTCTGGGAGCGGGCGGCAAAGGCCTGCTCGACCTGCGGCTCCCGCGCGCGACGCCCACTTGGACGGCGCGGCTAGACGGCCGGCACATGGCTTTCCTGAAAGATCACAAAGTCGAAAACCACGTCATTTTTCCGGCCGCGGCTTTTGTTGATATGGTGCTGGAAGCCGGCGTGCAGTTGTTCGAGGGGCGCGCGTTCGTCATCGAGAATTTCGAGATTCGCAAACCGCTCATCCTGCCCGACCCGGCGTCCGGAGTGCATCTCGAACTGTCCTGCGATCCCACCGAGCGCACCTTTGCCATCCAGAGCCGTTTCGACCAGGGCGCCGCGTGGTCGCTGCACGTCGTCGGATCGATCCGCGGCGAGCGCACCGAGTCGCCGTTTGCCGCTTCGGAATGGACGCGGGGAGACGGGGAGAACGTCGAGGTCGCGGGTTTCTATCGTTACATGAGCGACCTCGGACTTCGCTACGGCGACGAGTTCCGCCCAATTCGCGAACTCACGGCGGGCGGCGGAAAGTCGTCGGGAAAAGTCGCGCTCTCCGACACCATCGCGGAGCGCGCGGCGGAGTATCCGCTGCACCCCGTGCTCTTCGACGGCGCCCTGCAAATTTTCTCCGCAGGCGCGGCCACGATCGAGAATCGCCGGTCGCGCATGAAACTGCCCGTGCGTTTCGAGCGCATCCTTTTCCTCCGCTCGCCGGGTGCGTCGAGCCGGGTGCGCGCCAGCGTCATCGAGTGCAATTCCGAATTCGTCGAAGGCCGCATCGGGCTTTACGACGAAGCGGGCCAGCCCTGCGTGCTCGTGGACGGCTTCCGCGCGATCAGCGTCGCGGGAGTGCGCCGCGGGGGCGCGAAAGGCGGCACGCGCGACGTGCTCTATCACGTCGATTGGGAGCGCACGCCGAACCTCTCGCGCCCCCTCGCGCAGGAGCCGCCCGCTTTGGAAAAACTGCACGCCGCCGCGCATCGCGCGCTCGAGGAAGTGATCGCCATCCGCGGACGGGACGAACTGCAAGCCGCGCTGGCCGCGGGCGACGATCTCGCCGCCGCGCAACTCGCCCACGGCCTGCGTGAAATGGGCGCGGGCAAGAAATTCACCGCCGAATCGCTGCGCGTCTCCGCCCCGATGCAGCCGGTTTTCGAGCGGCTGATGGAGGCGTTGGTAAAACGCGCGCTGTTGAAAAAAACGTCCGCCGGTTATCAGCCGACCGCTAAATTTTCCACCGCCGCCGACTCCGCCCAAACCGTGCTGCGCGACTACGTCACCAGGCATTCCGGCCACTTGCCCGAGGCGCTGCTATGCGCCGGGAACTGCGCCGAACTCGGCCCGATTTTACGCGGCGAAAAAGACGCCGTGCAGGTGCTTTTCGCGGGCGCGGGCGCGGAATTGCTGGATCAATTTTACGGCGACGGTCTCTACACCAGCCACTGGCTGGCGGCTCTTGGCGGGGCGGTGCAGGAAGCCGCGCGGAGTCTGCCGGAAGGGCGCGGGCTGCGCATTTTGGAAATCGGCGCGGGCACCGGCGGGCTTGCCGCGCAAGTGCTGCCGCTGCTGGAGCGCGGGCTGCACACCTACGTCTTCAGCGATGTTTCAGCCGGCTTTTTTCCCGGAGCCATGCAAAAGCTGGCGGCCTTCCCGGAAGTGGAGACGAAGATTTTTGACCTCGAACAACCCGGCACCGGGCAGGGCTTCGAGGCTGGGACATTCGATCTCGTGATCGGCACGAATGTGCTCCACGCCGTGAGCGATGTGCGCGCAGCTCTCACGCATTTGCACGACCTGCTCGCACCCGGCGGAAGCCTCGTCTTCATGGACACCGCCTCGCCGCAACTCTGGACGGAAACCGTCTTCGGCCTGACCAGCGGATGGTGGCGTTTCACCGACCGCGAGCTGCGCCCGCACCAGCCGCTACTGGAGCGCGCGACGTGGGAGCGCGTCCTGCGCGTGGTGGGATTCAGCGAGACCGCTTCGCTGCCGGGTCTCATCGGCCCGACCGGCGGCGAAGGTCAGATCGGCCTCCTCGCGCGCAAAGCCTGGCAGCCCGCGCCGTCGCCGGAAGTCGCCGTCGAAATTCCCGTGGAAAAGTCGTGGCTCATTTTCGCGGACGACTCCGGATTGGGAGAGAAACTGGCGGCGAGACTGCGCACGGCCGGCGCGCGCTGCCGCATTGCACGGCGCGGGAAAAAGTTTGCTTCCGCCGACCCCGACACGTTCACGCTCCGCGCGGAAATGCCGAACGACTGGCAGCGGCTTTTGCAAACTTTCGCCGACGAAGCGCCGCTGGAGCGCATCGTCTATTTATGGAATGTGGACGCATCGGAGGAGATCGCGGCGGACGACGCGATCATGGGCACCGACGCCCTGCTCCATCTCACGCAGGCGCTCGAAACCGCGATGCCGATGACGAAACTGCGCATCGATTCCGTGACGCGGGGAGCGCAACCAGTGGGCCGCCAGTCGGTCGCGACCTCGGTGGCGCAAGCGCCGGCGATTGGCTTGCTGCGCGTGATGCTGAATGAGCATCCAAACTTTTCCTGTCGCGGTGTGGACTTGCCGTCGCAGCCTTCCGACGCTGATGCCAACTTGGTTTGGAGCGAACTCCTCCGCACGGACCCGGAACGTGAAATCGCTTTTCGCGGCGAAGCTCGCTACGTGCAGCGCCTCGGTCGAGGTCGGCAGTCCCTCGAGCAAACGCTCGATCCGGCGGTTCCGTTGCGGCTCGAATCGCGCGAGCGCGGGCATCTCGACACGCTGCGCTTTGCACCCTTTGTCCTACCGCAATGCGGTCCCGGCGAAGTGCTGATCGAGGTGAAGGCGGCCGGCATGAATTTCCGCGACGTGCTCAAGGCACTCGCCCTCTATCCCGGCGAAGCACCCGATGCGCGCATCTTTGGCGATGAAGTCGGCGGCATCGTCACCGCCGTCGGCGCGAACGTCACGCACGTCGCGCCGGG
>JANXWU010000174.1 GCA_025350985.1 Spartobacteria bacterium
GTTCCTCGATCGCCTGCGCGCCGGTGCCCGAGACGGCCTGGTAGCTCGACGCGAAGATGCGCGTGACGCCGAACGCCCGGTGCAGCGGGTAAAGCGCCATGAGCGTGATCGCAGTGGTGCAGTTCGGATTGGCGATGATGCCGCGATTTTTTTTGATGTCGCCGCCGTTGATTTCGGGCACGACGAGCGGCACGTTTTCGTCCATGCGAAACGCGCTGGAATTATCGACGACGATCGCGCCCGCCTGCACGGCGAAGGGCGCGAACTGTTTCGAAATCGATCCGCCCGCGCTGAACAACGCCACATCGACCCCTGAAAAGGAATCCTCGCGCAGCTCCTGCACTTTGATCTTTTCGCCAAACGCCTCGAGATCCTTCCCGGCGGAGCGGGCGCTCGCCAGCAGCGTCAGCTTGCCCAGCGGAAACTTTCGCGCTTCGAGCGTGCGGATCATTTCGATCCCGACCGCGCCGGTGGCGCCGACGATGGCAACGTGAAGATTTCTGCTCATAAAAAAGACGGGTAAAGTATAAAGTCCTGCCTCCGATGCAACCCCGCGCCCGGAAAATCCGCGTCTCGATCGCGCGTCAAACCCTCGAGCTTTTTCATGGTGGAAAAGTGCTCCGGAGGTTTGCCATTTCCACGTCGAAGTTCGGCGAAGGTTGTGAGCCGGGCAGCTACAAGACGCCGTTGGGACGGTTCGTCGTCGCGGAAAAAATCGGCGGCGGGGCGGCGATGGGTGAGGTTTTCAAAGCCCGGGTGCCGCTCGGAAAAATCGGGTGCGAGGATGAGCCGGATGATTTCGTGCAGACGCGTATTTTGTGGCTGGCCGGGCTGGACGAGGAAAATGGAAACACGCGGGAGCGCTACATTTACCTGCACGGCACCAACCACGAATCGGAAATTGGCCGCAAAGCCAGCCACGGCTGCGTGCGGATGCGCAACGCGGACATCGTCGAGTTGTTCGAGGAGGTGGAGGAGGGGACGGAAGTGGTGATCGAAAGCTAAACGCCTCGCCGGTTTATCCATCCGCTCTTTCTCCGGCCTGCGAAGAGTCTGCGAAAACAATTGTCATTCGCGCGCGCATCCCACTAAATGCGCGCCATGCAACCCGCAAAGAAAGGAGGGGAAAAAACAATGATCCGTATTATCGCAATCGCTCTATTCGCAGCACTCACGATTGGCCTCGGCGCCTGTGCGCACAAGGACAACGCTTCGTCGACGACTTCGTCGTCTTCCACGATGAGTCATCACCACGGCAAGTATTCCAAGTAAGCCGCCGGTGGACTTGAAACTTGAAGGCCGGGCCGAAGCAATTTGGCCCGGCCTTTTTGCGCCTCAAGCCGATGTTGAAACTTCCCCGCCCGGACAAAGGGTGAACCGCTCCGCTTGTCGCCGCCCGTTTTTTCACCGATAAAAAGCGGGTGCCTGAACCAGAGAGCAACATCCTCGGAGCGAAGTGGGCGGCGCGGCTTGGCGTGGCGCTGTTGCTAGGTCTCGCGGGCTTGGTGGTTTTTCAGATTCATGAAAAGTCGCAACGCGAAACTCTGGAGCAAATAACCGAGCCGACGGCCCTCGGCGACACGGCTTTCTTTCATTCGCCGGAAAAGTTTGATTCCAGCGCGGTGTTCGCGCAGTTCCACGGTCAGCCGCTTTATCCGACCGGGACCGAGCGCCTTTCATTGTTCGACGGTAAAATGCTCCGCGAGGGGATGGACGACGGGAGCGTGTTTCACATTTACCGCTCGACCGAGCGCGGGGGCGACTGTCTTTTCCTCAAGCTCGCCAGAAATCAATATCTCGAAGTCTCACGCGAGCGGATGCCGGAGTAAGAGCTAATCACCGCGATGAAACCCTGGATCACTTACGCCGTTATTTCGATGGTCTTCGCCGGGTTCACTTCCGTCATTGCGAAGATGGGCTTGTCGGGCATTTCCGGTGAACTCGGGCTGACCATCCGCACCTGTTTTGTCTTTGTGTTCGTGCTCACCTTCTCCGCTTGGGCGGTGCCCGGCAGCCAATGGACGAAGCTCCAAACCGGCAACTGGCTTTGGCTGGGACTCTCCGCCGTCACGACCTCGGTCTCGTGGATTTTCTACTACAAGGCGATCAAGGACGGCAACGTCTCCACGGTCGCCTTGATCGACAAGGGCAGCATGGTGGTGGCCGTCCTGTTGGCTGCGTTCGTCCTGAAAGAACAAATCACGGTCAAGACCCTCGTCGGGGGAGCTTTCATGGTGATGGGATTGCTCATCATCGCGAAAAAATCCTGAAGCCGCACCAGTTCACCCGCGCTTTTCATTTGCGCAAAAAAGCACGGCTACACCTCGCCGCATCCGCCCTTTGGCATGTTGGCGAAAAAGGCTGCGGCGTTGGCGGCCACTTGTTCGGGCGTGTAGTCGTGCTGGTGCGTGGCGATAG
>JANXWU010000202.1 GCA_025350985.1 Spartobacteria bacterium
GCAGCGAACAGACGCGCCGCAAACAGCGCGCTAAACAGCAGGTTGCGCGAGGCCGCGACGATCAGCTGCTGACGCGCCGATCAAGGATTACGGCCTAAAAGAATATTTGCGCGTTTCCAAGTACCTTCCGCACGTGGAGAACGCGCCGTGGAGGCTGGTCTGCACGATGCCCTATAACTGTCACTTCCAGCCGTCGATCGAGGTCGAGGCGGAGGCGGGGAAGGTGATCAGTTTTAACTCGAGCAATCCGCTCGTGCTGTATCTCACCCCGACGGAAAGTGTGACGACGGGCGCGGGCGTTCAGCATCACGAGGCGAAGAACTGGGTGAGCGGCGAGGGTGCGATCTACACCATCCCAGCGGGGGTGACGGTGCGCTCCGTGAGGTATCGCGAGACCGGTTACGACACAGAGTTTGCAGGCTCCTTTGAATGCAATGACCACGACTACAATGTGCTTTGGAAAAAGGCGGCGCGGACGGCCTACATCTGCATGCGGGATCATTTCTACGACTGCCCAGATCGGGAGCGCGTCGGCTTCTGGGGCGATGGGACGCCGGAGTTGAACCAGTGCTTTTACGTCTTCGACGAAAAGTCACATCGGCTGTGCAAAGAGCTCGTTTTGCGCACGCTGCAGCCGAAGTTCTATCCCGGCCAGCACCTGGAATTCCTCGGCGATTACGGGCTCTGGTTTTACTATTTGCAGACCGGCGATCTGGACTCGATGCGCGCAATCTATGAGCCGACAAAGACCTTTCTTTTCGAGACCTATGAGTTCGGCAAAAGAACCTGGTTTGATTGGGGCAAGGAGAACAAGGACATCGCCGTCATCGAGACGTGTTTTTATTTCAACTGTCTCGGCACACTAAAAAAGATCGCGCTTGCGACGGGACACGAGGCTGATGTCCCCGTCATTGATGAGAAGCTGGAGTCGATCCGCGGTTCGTTCGACGAAAAATATTGGAAGGGCTCGTATTACATGTCGTCGCAGGTGTCGGAACCGGATGACCGCGCGAATGCAATGGCGGTGAATGTCGGTCTCGCGGACCGGACGAAATGGGACGCGATCTACGAGAACGTGCTGACCCGGAAAACGTATGCGAGCTGCTTCTTCGATCGCTGGGTTTTCGAGGCGCTGTGCAAGATGAACAAGCAGGAGCGCGCACTGCTCCGCATGGCGGAACGTTACCGGACGATGATTTCGGCCAGCTTTTCGACCCTTGGGGAGCATTATGATCGCTGGTGGGCCTCGCGGATCGATGCCTACGACGATGCCTCATCGCTGAACCACGGCTGGAATCCGCCCGCGTTAGTTCTCTCGCAAACCATCGCGGGGATTTCGCCGGTCGCGCCAGGCTGGAGCACCTATGAAGTGTTGCCGAAGGAAGCTTTTCTCGACGCGATCAAAGTCGTCGTTCCTTCGATTAAGGGAAAGGTGACGGTGGATCTGAAGAAGACGGCGTCGGAGTATTCGCTCGCCCTCACGTCCCCCGCCGGCACCGAGGCGATCGTGGGCATTCCAAAAGCATCGTTCACCTCGTTGCGCGAGATCACGGTCAATGGGGCCACGATTTGGAAGGGAACATTCAGCGGTGCTTCGACAGGCGTGAGTTGGGCGGGCGAGGATGCGGATTACGTGAAGTTCAAAGTGGGGCACGGTCAGTGGACTTTTGTCGCACTGGGCGTAATTCCAATCACGTCACCCAAGCCGCCGCCGCAGCCGGTGATTACACCGCGCGCGCTCGAGAAGAAAGACTGGACCGCCACCGCCTCAGTGCCGGACGCCACCTTTGCCTTCAGCGGCCGCAAAATCCCAATCGACTGTTCAGCCGCGAACGCGCTCGACGGTGACCATTGGACGGGCTGGCGCGACAAGACGAAGACCCAATATCCCGGTCAGTGGTTTCAGATCGACATGAAGAAGGCGCAGCACTTCGACAGCATCGTGCTCGATAACTCGTGGGCGCTTTGGGATTCGCCGGACAAATACTCCGTGTCCGTTTCCAACGACGGCACGAACTGGGGCGAACCGATCGCGACCGGCTCAGGGCAGCTCGGAATCACGACCATTTCCTTCGCGAGCCAGGACGCGCGCTACATCCGGATCACGCAGTTGGGAACGAGCGCGAAGTATCACTGGTCCATCTACGAACTCGACGTCTTCGAAGCACCATAAACGCTCGGAAGCGGCTTCAACTACGAGCAGCTGGGGGTGACACCCCGGCCCGTCCCGGTGGATGCGAACTGCTGCTCGCCAACGGATTGGATTACCCGTCGTTCCCCGAGTTCGACGCGGAGCCCAGCGCGACGATCGTCCGCAAGAAAGACAAGGGAACATTACCCGCTCGGTGCCGGGGCAAAGGCAATCTGGCGTCAACTCGCCGCACTCATCGTGCGACGAAAAGCGGGCGCGGCGGGCGGCGCACTCACGCTCACAAACATCAACGACAAGGAACCTCTCGACCTCTGGGTGGGGGGCTCTCCTCAGCGACAAAGCCAGCATCCTGAATACGGTCGGAAGCGTCTGCCATATCACCGCGCAAATGCTCACTGATAGGCCGCGCGAAGTATGACGAGGAGGTGCGGGTAGCCGAACGCAAGGCGATAGCCCTCGGCACGGCGATCGTCAAATGGCGTGAACTTGTGGACGGCGCGTGGCCGGAGAAAGTGAAGAGTGATCCCAAGGCGCGGCGAAAGATCCAAGCCGCAGCCTCACGCCACTATTGGTCCACTGTGAAGCGATCACTTTCGCTTTTGGAGAGGACGATTACTGCCGAGGGCGAGGCCCGCGATGGGGCGCGTGATACGTGGCGCAAGGCGCTCCGGGACGCCAGAAACAGAATGTAATCGCCGAGTTGCCGTCCGTTTTTCGACGCTGTGAGCGCTGCCGTGCAGACCGTTTCAATTTCCGCGAACGTGTAGAAGCGCCGCTTCTTCTGGTCCGTTTTGAAACGTTCGACCCCAACCGTTGGCAGGATCTTGATAAACCCATCACGTTTTGCTGCCTTGAGGAGATTGTTGGGCGCACAACGCACCATTGCACGTCCGCAGCTGCAGAGTCTTCAGCAATGCCCCAAATACCGCCTGGACGTGGGTGGGACGGATCTTGTCGAGACGGAGATGCCCGAGGCCTCGGCGCCAATGTTGCAGGCGACCGCGCTCCGTGACCACGGTGTCGTGTTTCTTTCCAGCCGAGGTAAGGAGGTCGAAGTAGGTTTGGGTGTAGTATTCCTCCAAGGTCGGAGATTCACCATAATGCCGCAGGGTGTTGTCCGCCCGCTCCACGAGCAGCCGCCGAATCTCCTTCTGAGCCTGTGCCACGGTCGGAACCGCCAGCGGAACCCAGGCCAGCTTTTTCCGGCCTTGCTCGTCTTCGACGGTGAGCCGGCCGTAAAAGGCACCGTTGCGCCGGTAGAGGTGCCGAACCGGGTGCTTGCGGGCGTCGAGCACCTTCGTATAACTGTGGCGACGTGAATTGCGATTCATTGCAAAGCGTTTCAAATGGTCAAAGTGTAGCAAACAGTGTAGCGCACTCCAATCACAGTCCGTAAATGAGTTGTAAGTTACTGATAATGAACAGGCCAGGGTGGTGAAATTGGCAGACACGCCAGACTTAGGATCTGGTGTCGCAAGACGTAGGGGTTCGAGTCCCCTCCCTGGCACTCTTTCCCGTGTTCCGAGACACCGCAGAGCCCGTCGTTTTCCACCATGCTGAAGACTGTCTGCCGATGAGTAAGATAACGCCGGGCTTGGTTTTCGCCGTCGCGCTCGCCGTCGTCGTCCTTCCCGTGGTGGCTCATCCGGTCGCACAGGGAGCGATGGAAATCGCCGTGCGCGCGGACCGGATCGAAATCCGGGCGCGGGTGTCCAACGAAGAGGCGTTTGTGGCCGAGGCATTCGGCGGAAAAAGCGACGCGCGCACGACGCTGTCCGAAGCGTGGCAGCGGCACGGCGGCTACCTGCTGCGTCACTTGGAAGTTCGCGCGGACGGTTTTTTGTTGGAAGGCCGGCTTTCGGTCGTGACGCCGCCGGCGCAAAAAACTCCCGAGGCGCGAATTGTTTACGACTTGGAATTTCCGCTGCCGGCGGGGCGGCGGAATCCAAGCGTGCTGGAGCTGCAGCAGAACGTGCTCAGAGAATTTACCTTCGCTCCCGGCAATCCGTGGGAGGCGAGTTACGTTGTCCGTTTTTGCCAGCCGGATGGAACCTCACGCGACGGGCTGCTTTTCACCTCGCGCCAGCCGCTGAAGCTTGCGTGCAACGGGAACGCGCCTGCCTCGAAAGCGGCTCCGGCGCTGGATCGCCGGGCGATGGCAGGGGCTTTCATCCGACACGGCATCGCCCACATTCTGGGAGGTTACGACCATCTTCTTTTCGTGGCGGGGCTCGTGCTGGCCGTCCGCAGCCTGGTCGATTTGGTGAAGGTCGTGACCGCGTTTACCGTCGCGCACACGCTCACGCTGGCGCTCGCCGCGCTTGATTTGGTGCGGGTTCCGAGTCGGGTCGTGGAGCCGGTGATCGCGGCGAGCATCGTGTTCGTAGCGTTGCAAAACATGCTGTCGCCCGCGCACAGCCGGGGTTGGATGCGGCTCGCGGTGGCGTTTGGCTTTGGGCTTTTTCACGGGCTCGGCTTTGCCGGCGGCTTGCTCGCGGCGATGGAAGGAATGGCCGGCGTGGCGATGTTCACAGCGATTGCGGCGTTTAGTTTTGGCGTCGAACTGGGACATCAAATGGTCGCGCTCCCGCTTTTCGTCGTGTTGAAAATTGGCCGTTCTGCGGCCGGCAAAGACGCCAAACCGGAATGGATTTTCAATGGGGTATCGCGTCTTGGTTCAGGGGCCATCGCCGCGGCGGGCGTGGTGTATTTCGTCACGGCGTTGCGTTAAAAAAACGTGGCGGACTAAGGTGCTGCTCTCCCGTTTAACCCGGATGGCTCAACTCAAATACCGCCTCGATCTCGACCGCGATATTGGCGGGGAGCGCCGCCATCCCGACCGCACTCCGCGCGCCGACGCCATTCTCCGCGCCCCAGATTTGGGCGAAGAGCTCACTGCATCCATCAATGACCTTGGGCTGGTCGTAGAAATCCGGCGCACTGTTCACCATGCCGAAGATTTTCACCACGCGCCGCACGGCATCGAGGCTGCCCAACTGCGCCCGCAGCGTGGCCAGGATAGCGAGGCCGGCCTGCCGCGAGGCCACGCGGCCTTCCCCGACCGACAGGTCGCGACCGACGACGCCGGTGATGAGCGTTTTGTCGGCGCGTAACGGACCATGCCCGGACACCCACGCGATTTCTCGGACGACGACGAGAGGTTTATAAATGCCGACGGCTTTGGGGGCAGGCGGCAGTTCGAGTTGCAGTTCGGCGAGGCGGGCTTCGGCGCTCATCGCACGACGATTCGCTGCAGCGGCGCGGATTGAATCTCCATTTTCCCATGCGAAAACACGGGATACTTTCTCCGGGAACGGAGGACGTCAGGCAATTTTGACGAGCTGGCTGTTGAGCCGGCTCTTGTGCCGGGACGCCGCGTTGCGATGCAGACGCCCGCCTTTCACCGCTTTGTCGAGCATTGACGTCAGCTTTTGAAACTCCGCTTTGGCCGCATCCTTGGTCTGGGCCGTGAGGCTGGCGCGGGTCTTTTTCAACTGACCCTTGATGGAGGTCGCCACGCGCTTGTTGGCGAGGGCGCGACCGGCCATTTGGCGGGCGCGTTTTTCTGCGGATTTTGTGTTGGCCATAAATCGGAGCGCGAAGGTTACAGGCGAGAATAGTGATGTCAAGATACGAAAAAGGGAGCCACCGCGAACGGAGGCTCCCCTTTCGATTGAGGTGATTTGAAACCGTTTACACTTTGATCAGCTTCAAGGCATGGACGATTGGGCCCCATGCGGCGGTTTCGTTGAACGGCGGGGTGTTTTTCACGATGACCAAGCCATCGATGGCGGTGTCGCCATCTGCGAGTTGATAAATGCCGTTGCTGGGGTTCGCTCCGGCAACGTTGTCGGTGAAGTTGAAGCCAGGGGCGCCGGTGTCGGCACCCAAGAACGTGACGTGAACGTCGGAGATCGTATTGACCGCATTGGTCGTGGCGAGGACGTTGCCGGCACCTTGACCAGCGATCATCGCTGCGATGCGGTGGGTAATTACACTGCTGATGCTTCCATTGGCTGCGTAAACCGGGGTGGCGACGCCGTTATGGCCGCCTTGGCCAACGGCAATGCCGCCCATGTTGCCGGCACCGGTCGCGAACGAGAACGCGCTCGTGAAATCGCCGATATCTCCGGTCACAGTGATCGCGGAAACCCCGCCACCGATTCCGCCTGCCGAAGCGCCGACTCCGCCTGGCCCGGTTGCAGACGACGCATTCCCTCCGTTTCCTGCTTGAATGGAGCGGGCATATTGCCCGGCGGTGACCACGACAGCCGTGCTATCGCCACCTTTGCCGCCCTTGGTGACACCGTCGCCGCCGTTGCCGGCGAGAACTTCCAAGATGCCGATGCTGCCGCGCAATACGGTCGCATTACCGCCGGCACCACCAGCTCCGATTCCGGTTGGCAGGGTGTTGACGCCGCCGACACCACCATGCGCGAGAGCTTGGGAATCAGGAGCCTTGAATGTTACGCCCGAGACCGTTCCACCTGCACCGCCAAGTCCGGTTCCAGCGGCACCACTGATATTGCCGCCGGCACCGCCAACGAGATTGAAGGTGGAACCGGAAAGGTCATTGATCGTGACCGAAGAGGCATCTCCGCCCGCACCACCATTTGCCGAGGTAATGCCAATGGCCGCCCCGCCGTCACCTCCTCCGATAACGGTGGCTACCAGCCCTGGTGTATCGGAAATGTTAGTGATCATAATGGTCGATGCGTTGCCACCGACACCGCCTGCGCCGGTGACCGTGATGTCACCACCGCGGCCGCCCTTAATGGCCGTCACCGTGTTCGTCACAGTGGCAATAACGGCGCTCACCGAACCGCCGTCTCCGCCTTTGCCGGCGCCAAATCCGCCCGCGCCTGCGAGGACGGAGAGTGTCCCGATGGTGCCACGCACAAGGGATGCATTGGCGCCCGTGCCACCTGCTGCGCCGACGACCCCGGTTACGCCGCTGCTGATGCCGCCATTACCACCTTGCACGACGACGGTGGAGTCAAATGCGGTGAATCCCACGTTGGAAACCGCTCCCCCGTTGCCTGCCGGTTTGCCTGCGGTAGCGGTGCCGCCACCATCACCGCCTGAGATGTTAAACTTCGAGCCGGAAATATCGGTGATGCCCACGGTCGTGACGGTTCCTCCATTTCCTCCACCCGCCCCGCCAGCCCCGCCAGCACCGCCGGTAACAACACTGTCCAAGGCCATGGCCGAGGCGTCCGTGTCATTGAGCGTGACACTCTGGACGTAGCCGCCGTTACCACCAAAGCCCGCGCCTGTCGCAGCACCGCCCGCACCGGCCGCGATGTTCAGTTTATTGGCAATCGAACCGTAGTTGGCCAAGCTGAACGCAAGAACGTTGCCGCCAATGCCGCCGGCTGCCGCGCCGCTTGAGGATCCGCCTTGGCCAGCCTGCACTTGGATGCTTGTCGCGAGTGGGCCAAAATTGGTCACGGAACTGGTCGCAATGGAACCGCCATTGGCTCCCGTGTTCGTGCTGTTGCTGTTCCCGCCGGTGCCTGCGGAAATAAGGACGGAATTGGCCGCGAAGACCGTCACTCCCGCATGGGCGATGTTACCGCCGATGCCGCCCATCCCAGTCGCGCCTCCGTTCCCACCGCTGCCGGCGGTGACGTTCAAAGCACCGGTGATGTTGCCGGATTCAACTAGAGAAGCCGCGAGGTTGCCGCCTGCTCCGCCAAAGCCGCTGCCGTGGCCGCTGCCGCCGCTGCCCGCGATCACGTTGAGGGCTGCGCTGATGTTGCCATTTCCGGCGACCGTCGCACTGCCAATCGCGCCGCCGGAGCCGCCATGTCCGGCACTTGCCGCACCCGAGCCTGCGTCTCCGCCAGTGCCGGAGTGGATGGATACATTCCCCGTCAGGTTGCCGGTGTTCTGATACGAAAGTCCGCTGATCGTGATCGCGCCGCCGACACCGCCGGAACCGAGGCTGGTGGAGCCGGAGCCGCCATTGCCTGCATAAACCTGCACATCGCCGGTCACCGTCGCTCCGTGGATGATTTGCAGCGCGCCGAGTGCTCCACCATTTCCTGCGACAGTGTCCGCGAGGGCTGCACTGTTCAAGGCACCGCCATTACCGGCGAGGATGGAGACAGCGGGGTTTGCTCCGAGAGAAGAATCAATTGTTCCGTAAAAACCCACGTGGTCCGAGAGGAGAGAGCCGCCTAATCCGCCACCGGTCAAGCCGGTGCCGCCCGCTCCCGCGTGAACGAGGAGCAAGGTTGAGAGGGAGAGGAGGGTATCTTTGGCGATAATCGTGTCGGAGGTCAAACTGCCGCCTGCTCCACCCTTGCCCAAGGCCGACGCGCCGCCATTTCCAGCTTGGAAATCAAGCACGTCAACGGTTTTGCAGACTGTGTTCACGATGGATCCGCCTACTCCGCCGGTACCGGATCCAACGATGGACGAAGAACCACCGTCCCCTGCGCGGATGTGCGAGGAGACTGCGGAGTTGATGGAACTATTGAGGATGGACCCGCCCACGCCTCCTGCGCCGACTTCGCTGTTGCCGCCGTTGCCAGCAGTGATGTTAATCGCGCCACCAGAGATTCCGAGATGGTTGATGTCCCCACCGTGCGTGCCCGCGTCCTGTTTGAAGGTGGCAAGTGTGATCGTGTTGGGGCTCAGTGGGGTTAAGCCATTAAAGGCCACACCATTCGCCAGAGGAGTGCCTGTGTTTACGCCTGTGCCCGTCGCGATGTCGCCAAGCACGCTCCCAGCCCCGGTTCCTGCGAAGCCGTTCAGCGCTGTGCCGACGTGAACGTTGTTGAGCGAGCCACCAGCAAGAATGTTTCCATAAACCGCACCCTTGACATTGAGCGCTGCGACAGAGCTGTTCTGAACGGTCAGCTTGTGGGTGAATTGATCAGTGGTGAAATGACCCGCCGCATCGAGCGCCGTGACAACCGAGCCAACCACATTCGTATAGACCGTCGCACTCACTCCATTGGAAACCGCGAGACCGGTCAGCTCGTTCGCATCGAACTTGCTGCCTGTGTGGTTAATCGCTTGAATTGGGAGCCGGGCGCAGTTGAATAACTTCCAGATGATTTTCCCAACGCAATCCCGTCACGCCAGCGCCGCGTGGTCGATGGTCGCCAGCCGATGCCGCTTGGCCCCCGGCTGCGGGATGCACTCGATCAGCGCACGGGTGTAGGGATGCTGCGGATTTTTCAAAACTTCCCGCGTCGCGCCGTGCTCGACGATTTTCCCGCGGAACATCACCGCGACCCGGTCCGCGATGTCGCCGATGATGCCGAAGTTGTGCGTGATTAAAATAATTGCCATGCCGAGCTTTTCTTTCAGGTCGCGAAGTTCCCGGATGATCTGCGCCTG
>JANXWU010000208.1 GCA_025350985.1 Spartobacteria bacterium
CTGAAGCACCGCATTTCCTACAACACCACCATGCCCGCCGATCCGGAGGGCAAACCAAAGGCAAGTGCAGAAACGCCGGCGCACTCCTCGCAGCGGTTGGACGTAAAGAAATTAACCGCCTCGCTGCCCAAGGCAGACGCCAGCGAGTCGGCAGTTTCCGACGAAAAGACAAAGACGCACGACAGGGAAAAAGCCGAGCCGCAGCATAAAGACGACGCCGCTGACGTGACGCCCGGTGCCCTCAGCCAACTCGCGACCCTGCTCGGTCGCCGCTGGAAAATTTTCTTTCGCGACAAGGGCGCGATGGTGTTGCAAGCCGCGCTCATGTTCGGCTTTCCGTGCCTGGTGGTCGTGTTCGCGCTGGATGGCTTGGAGCCGATGCGCCAGCTCAGTTCGAGTTCGTCGTCAAACTTTTTGCAGCAGATCAAGGAGAACACGGAATTTCTTATTCGCTCGATGAAAACCGGCAGCCTCGTGTCCGGCCTCGTCATGCTGCAAGTGATCCTGCTCACGCTCATCGGCTCGAACAATTCCGCGCGCGAAATCGCCGCCGAGCGGCTCATCTTTGAGAAGGAAAAATTCGGCGGCGTGCGTGCGTCGAGTTACGTGTTCAGCAAGGCGATTTTCCTCGCCATTCTTGTGGTCGCGCAATCGGTCTGGATGGGAGTTTTCGTGCATCTGATCTGCGGATTGCCCGGCGATTTCTTTTCGCAGATTGCGATGCTCGTCATGGTCAACGGCGCGATGACTTCCATCTGCCTCGGCATTTCCGCCCTGATGAAATCGCCCGAGCAGGCGTCGCTCGTCTCGTTTTACCTCGTCGGCTTTCAGCTCCCGCTCAGCGGCGCGGTGCTGGCGCTTCCGAAGTGGATCAGCACGCTCACGCAACCGTTCATCGCGTCGTATTGGAGTTGGTCGGGTTTTTTGAAAACCATGCGCGACACGAATTTCTACGACGCCGTCTTGCGCATCACGCAGACGCAAATGGCCGAAGTGCAGCTTTGCTTTCTCGTCCTCGCCGCTCACGTCGTGATCGGCATTTTCCTGGCTTTCATGGGCTGCAAAAGCAGCCGCTGGGAGTGAGGAGATTTTTGATTGCTGATTGCTGATTGCCGATTAACTCCACGACTCGCGCGCCGCCTTCTTCAATCAGAAATCAGCAATCATAAATCAGCAATCCGAAACGCCATGTCCGCCTACGCCCGCACACTCGAACTACTCAAAGCCGAGCCACGCCGCTGGCTGGTCACTGGCTGCGCGGGTTTCATCGGCTCGCATTTGGTCGAAACGCTGCTCGCGCACGGCCAGCACGTCACCGGCTTGGATGATTTCACCACCGGCACGCGCGCCAATCTGGACGATGTGCGGGCGCGGGTGGACGTAGAGGCTTGGAAAAAATTGCGGGTGATTCAAGGCGATATTCGCGACACGGCGACGTGCGCCGGCGCGTGCCGGGAGATTGATTTCGTGCTGCACGAGGCGGCGCTGGTTTCGGTGCCGCAGTCGATTTCCGACCCTGTTCATTGCAACACGATCAACGTCGATGGCTTTCTGAATGTGCTGGTGGCCGCGCGCGACACGGGCGTGAAACGCTTTGTCTATGCCAGTTCCAGCGCGGTCTATGGCGACCTGCCCCATCTCCCGAGTCGCGAGGAAAATCCGCCCCAACCCATCTCGCCGTACGGAACCTCGAAGTTGATCGACGAATTTTACGCCGACGTTTTCACCAGGAACTTCGGCCTTCCCACGACGGGCCTGCGTTACTTCAACGTCTTCGGTCCCCGCCAAAACCCCGAGGGCGGTTACGCCGCCGTCATCCCAAAATGGATCGCCGCCCTGCTCCGCGGCGAGCCTTGCCAGATCAACGGCGACGGCTCGAACACGCGCGACTTTTGCCACATCGCCAATGTCGTCCAAGCCAACCTCCTCGCCGCGACCACGACCTCGCACGCGAGCGGCGTCTTCAATGTCGGACTGGGCACCCGCCATTCACTGAACGAACTGCACACGCTCATCCGCGAGGAAGTCGCGAAGCACGAACCCGCCGTGGCCGCGCAAGCGCCTGTTCATCAGCCTGCGCGGGCGGGCGACATCCTGCACTCCCAGGCGAAGATTTCCAAAATCCGCGGCACCATCGGCTACGAGCCCGCCGTCAGCGTGAAGCAGGGGCTGACGGAAACGGTGGCCTGGTATTTCAAACCCGCTAACCACTCGCACTCCTAATCATGCCCACCCCCGCCGATCCGTGGTCCGGACTCAATGCCGAGGCGCGCGCTGCTCTAACCCAACGCGACTACAACGCGAACTCGCTCGCCGAACGGCTGGCGACCAGCGGCGTGGAAGCCGGAGAACTCGCGACGGCTGACCGCGGCCAAGCCGAACTCGCCGCCGCGTGGATTCCAGGGGTCGAAGTGTTCACGCGCAAAATTTACCCGCAGCGGCATCGTGGATTTTTCGGAGAATTCGCGCGTCAGGACGCTGGCGTGCTGGCGGCCATCGGCCTGTGGCCGACCCAGTGGGCCACGGCGCGGATGTTTGCCGGCACGGCCAAAGGTTTTCACATTCATCCGCCCTCCATTCCCGAGGGCGAGGACGCGGCAAAGTGGTTCACGAGATTGTTCATCGACGAGCCGGGAAACTTCGCGCTCCGCCCGTACGCACGCGAGCAATGGGACGCGATGTTTTTCGTCCAAGGCATCGTCGAGATGCTGCTGGTCGATGAACGCGCCGGGATGCCTCGCCGCGTCATGCGCTTCATCATCGAAGGCGACGATGTGCGAGGCCCGAACAACGCCGGCGTCGTCATCCCCGCCGGCGTCGCGCACGCACTCCGCTGCGCCAGTTCCACCGATGCGATCATGGTCTATGGCACGAGCACGACTTTCAATCCCGCCTTTGAAGGCCGCCTCGCCGACAGCGTGGAAAAAGCGCCGCTGCCCGAGGACTGGCAGCGGTATGTGCAGGGCAAAAACGGACGCTGAAGAAACAGGCATAACCCATGAGCCGAATCCGTCGTCATGGCTATGTCATCGAGTGGTTCATCGGCGACCATGATCCGCGTCATGTCCATGTTTATGACAGCAAAGGGCGCTTTCTCGGGCGGTTCGACTTGGACACATTCACCGGCCACGAAGGGTGGAAACCTGATCGAAAGCTGCTAAGGGTCATCGAAGAACTTCAAAAACAAGGCCGCCTGTGA
>JANXWU010000241.1 GCA_025350985.1 Spartobacteria bacterium
GGCGGCGAGCGCGGAGTGCATGAGTTTCATCTAATGGAGGTGGAACAAAGGCAAGCGGCTGTTACCCGGCTTTGCCCAAGTGTCGAAAACCAAGGCGGTGACGAATTGACGTTTCGTAGGTTTCGCCGGCCGCAGTTCCACGGGCTTGCCGTTGATGAACGGCAGGTAGGTCAAGGGCTTGGGGGCGTAAAGGATGGGTCAAGGTGGTTGTTAGGGATGCTGAATTGGTCTCCACTGTGTCGTGGGTAACGGCAAGAATACTAGCGATCACGTCAACTTTGAATTTATCAAACGAGCCATCACTTGCAATGTCGGGCGTGGCCAGCGCGTCCTTCTTATCCCAGACGCACAGACTGATTATTGTGATCGAAATTAAACATACCCATTCGCTCCCCGACGCCCAGCCCGTTCTGACCGTCTCCGGTAGGGCGGACCTGAAAGCAAATTCCTTGCAGACAGGAAAACACTTGTGATTTGCCTTGAAGCTGGTCAAACTTCGGCACCGGAAGTGCTTCCAATGGTAATGAGCATTTGCGTTCAAAATTTATGAGTCGGTTGTTTTTTTTCCTTGTCCCAATCCTCATGTGCGTGCTGGCGCGGGCGGGTGAGTTTTACGTCTCCACGCAAGGCAATGATGGGAATCCGGGAAGCGTGGATCGACCGTGGCGCTCAATGCAAAAAGCGGCGAATACGCTTGCGCCGGGAGATACTGTTTTCGTCCGTGCGGGCGTGTATCACGAATCGGTGCAGGTGAACGTCTCCGGGTCGGTTGCGGGCGGATATGTGACGTTCGCAAATTTCCCGAACGAAAAACCGGTGGTGGACGGAAGCACGCTCACGCCGCCGACGGACGCGTCCGCACTTTTTTTCCTGAACGATCGAGGTTTCGTCGCGATTACCGGCTTCGAAATCTGCAATTACAGGGCGACGAACGGTGAGAAAGTACCCTGCGGTATTTTCGTGACCGGAGCATCGCACGACATTCAAATCATCAGTAACGACGTCCACGATATTGAATACGACACGGCGACTGGCAATGCGTTTGGCATCGCTTTTTACGGCACGTCAAGAACGTTACCGATCCGCAACGTCGTCGTGGATGGCAATGATGTGCATGATTTAAAAACAGGGAACAGCGAGTCGCTGACGCTGAACGGCAATGTGAAAACTTTTCAGGTCACGAATAATCGCGTTCACGATAACAATAACATTGGGATTGATTTCATCGGGTTCGAAGGGACGTGCCCCGATCCATTGCAGGATCAGGCGCGCGATGGGGTGTGCCAGGGCAATGTCATTTGGAATATCAGCAGCGCCACCAATCCAGCGTATGCGGGCGATACGAGCGCGACAGGAATTTATTGCGACGGCGCGGCGCGGGTGGTGATTGAGCGAAACATGATTTCGTTTTGTGATTACGGTGCGGAATTAGCGAGCGAACATCGCGGGAGGACGGCGCGTGACTGCCTTTTTCGCGATAACTTTGTTTTTTGGTGCCGTCACCCCGGCCTGTCGCTCGGCGGTTATGATTCGTCCAGCACCGGTGGTGCGCTGCGGTGCGTGGTCACGAACAACACTTTTTTTCAGAACAACACGAGCGAGGAGGGTGACGGCGAGATCCTTTTTCAATATCGTGTGCTGAAATGCAGCGTCAAAAATAACATTCTCTTCGCGGGCGAATCAGGACTATTAATCGCGAATTGGACGGGGGCACGCAACACGACTGGAACCGTGCTGGACTACAATTTATACTTTTCGCCGCTCGGGGAAAACAGCAGTGCGTGGGTCTGGAAAAATCGTGAGGGCAACAGTCTGGCCAGTTGGAAAACCGCAAGCCGGCAGGATGCGCATGCGCTTTTCGTTGATCCGAAATTGTTAAACACGAACGCGCCTGATCTGCACCTTCAAGCGGGATCGCCCGCGCGCGATGCGGCTGATCCTGGGTTCGTTCCACCGCCAGGTGAGACGGACATCGATGGCGAAGCGCGGCGGCGCGGGGCTGCCACGGATATCGGTGCGGATGAACTTTAACGCGCGGCCATTTCACAAACGATAGCAGCAGGGCCGCAAAAGTTCATCGCGATCGTTACGATCACGATCAGACGCTGAGCCCGACTTACATGCAGGAGCTCTTCCCGGCGTTCGGGACCGACTCGGCGCGCTTATGGCAAAAATGCGCCGAGTTAGTGAAGGCGGAAGGGTTCGACAACAAACTAGCTTACATGAAAGTGATGCTCGTTTATTTGGGCTTGGACCGCCTCGAAAGAACTGGGCCGCCCGCCTCGCTGAGGGTGGCCGACTTTGCGAGTGAAGATCGCCTCCCTGGCCGATTCGCCGCGGCGGTAGAGCTGAAAGTATCGATCGCCGATCATCTGGACGAGCTAGAGCAGCGCCTCCGCGGCCCTTTGAGCACGGGGTTCCCCGCAGGGTCGGTGGTAGCTAAAAAAAGGAACCCGTGCAGGGCGCGGATTTTTTTCCGCCGACCCGTCACTCCGCACCGAACCAACCCGCCGGAAGGGCGGATTAGTTCAGCAGGGAGAGTCGAGTCCGACGATGGGCATCGGCGCTATGCCACCGCGGAGACGCAAGTGCTGCGGATTGGCGAGATCATGGTCGCGGCATGCCCGGCGAGTTTTTTGTCGAATACGGTCTCGCCGCCAAGACGCGAGCGGGTCGCCCTCTGCACACTGCCACCATGGCGAACGAGGAGCTGCAAGGATATGTCGTCACGGCCGAAGCCGCCGCGGTCGGAGGCTGCGAGGCGCAAATGAGCTTGTTTCCCCCCGAGGCAGGAGAACGCCTCGTCAATGCCACTCTCAACCTCATCGAGCTCTTAACATGATTCTTGCCGCAGACATCGGATCAACCTGGCTCAAAGCGGCGCTCTTCTCGCCCGACGGCTGGCGTTTCCCCGTGGTCTCGGCACCGATGACAGCCTCGAAATTGAAGCTGGTATCAAGGTTGGCCTAGGGCTGGGAGGTGAGCAGCGGGTTATCGCTTTCAAGCAGCAGGATCGGTAAAAAAGGAAAAGGGTGAGCGACACGCACCGCGCTCACTTGGAGGAGAATTTCGTCCATGCACGCTTTGTCCGAAATTCCTTTGTGGGGCACGACGGGCACGCAGAATACGAATCTTTTTCAACACTATGCGCACGAAACAGCAGATCGCCGTCGAGGGGCGCGGGCTTGCGATCTCAAATCTCGACAAAATCTATTACCCCCAAAACGGGTTCACCAAAGGGGAAGTGCTTCACTTCTAATTAGGAGGTTGGCCGCAGCACCGCGAACTCGAATACGCCGCGCGCCAAGTGAGTTCCATCGAGATTAACGGCTCCTTCTATCCTCTCCAGCGCCCCGAAAGCTACCGCGCGTGGTATGACGCCACGCCCGAGGAATTCCTCTTCGCGATGAAAGGCAGTCGTTTCATCACGCACATGAAACGGCTCAAGGACATGGAGATCCCGCTCGCAAACTTTCGCGTCCGGCGTGCTAGTGCTTGCCGAAAAGCTTGGCCCTTTCCTTTGGCGGTTTCCGCCCAACTTCCGTTTCGAGCCTGAACGATTACGGAAGTTCTTCTCGCTGCTGCCGCGTGACACTTATGCTGCTGCGACGCTGGCGAGGAAGCACGACGCGCGATTGGAAGATCGCGCATGGATAAAGCCGGACGCCAAGCGGCCGCTTCGTCATGCGATCGAAATCCGGCATCCATCTTTTGAGACGCCGGAATTTATTGAGCTACTCCGTGAGCATGACATCGCGATGGTGGTGGCAGACAGCGCGGGCATGTGGCCCCTCATCGAGGACGCGACGAGCGACTTTTTGTATGTGCGCCTGCATGGTGACGAGGAACTTTACGTCAGCGGCTATACGCCAGAAGCGCTCGCCGCGTGGGGACGCAAAGTTCGCGTGTGGGTCAAAGGGCACACACCGTCGGGCACCCACCTGCTGACAAAGCGGCAATCTAATTCCGGGCGGGATGTGTTCGTCTATTTCGACAACGATGCAAAAGTACACGCGCCCTTTGACGCTATGTCACTGGCGCACCAGCTCGACCTTGGATTGGCTCCAACCGGGGCGCCCGACTTTTCTAAAATCACTGATGGAGCGCGGAGCCAATGGCCCGCGGTTCCCCGGCGTTGGCAGGAAAAGCCGCAGCCGAGAATCTAGCTTTGGACCTCGTCCGAGTTGTCGTCCGGAGCCGTTGCGAAGTTGTTCCTGCGCGCCAGTCCTAAGTCTGGCGTGTCTGCCAATTTCACCACTCTGGCTTGGTTGATGATCGATGACTTCCGCAGCGGATGCAGAGCATGAACAACCGATTCGTAGCCGTGCGGGACACGAATCGCAAGCGGGTTCGCGGCTCCAGGTGGACAAAAAAATTCTGCCTTCAGGCTGAGGGGGATTAGGGCGCGGCACGGTTTGAACTTCTTGGTTTTTGGCGATGGGGGGTGTGCGCATATTCTCGACGTGCATTAAAAAAGAGTTTGCGGATTTCCAAGCAAACCTAAGTCTCTGGAGTTCCCCATCGAAAAAGCACTCGTAGCTCAACCGGATAGAGTATCGGTCTTCAAATTGAAAAGGGGGGGTTGCGCAGCTTTGCATAAATTTGCATTTCGACCGGGAAAGCCGATGAATACAGGATTTCATGGCGAATTGGTTTTTCCTGGCTTTGCATGGATTTGTGCCGAAATTCGCGCCGACCGTAGAAAGAGACCGTGAAAAATCTTCGCCGCTAATTCAGGTGGCCGTGTTTTTTCAGCCAGTCGGTGAGTGCTTCGTCAATGATGTCGCGCTTCATTGAGTTCCGCAGTTGCCGTTTTTCAAGAGTCACGGGTCACATCACCGTTGCAGCGTGAGCCGCATCAGGCGTTCTGGCTTGCGTCCCCTGACTATATCGCTTCAGTCTTCTGGGGGGATGGAGACAATAAACAGCATGTGGTTCGGAGCGCCTTTGTCTCGCCTAGAAGTGCTTACGCTAAAATCCTTCGTCTCAAACGGTCATCCCTTCGACCTTTGGGTGTATGAACCGATCGAGAGTACTTTGCCTGATGGTGTTCGTCTCAGAGATGCTTCCGAGATTCTTCCGAGGGAGTCGATCTTCCGCCGACGTCATGCTGATCCAAGCCGAAATCTCGGTCAAGGCAGCTTGGCTTCGCCGTTTTCCGATCTATTTCGCTTCAAGCTCCTCCATACAATCGGGGGGTGGTGGGTCGATATGGACGTCATGTGCATCCTACCCTTGAATTTCTCGGAACCGTATGTGTTTAGGCCGCACCGTGAGTCCGGAGTCGTTGGAAACGTGATGAAAGTTCCGAAGGGTTGTCAAGCGATCTACGCCGCATTTCTGGAAACGTCGCGGTGCACCAATGCGGAAACTGTTGACTGGCTCCTGCCCAATCACATCCTGTTTCGCATCCTTGGCG
>JANXWU010000243.1 GCA_025350985.1 Spartobacteria bacterium
GGAATGGGAGTACGCCTGCCGCGCGGGCACGACGACGGCTTACTCTTTTGGCGACGATGCGTCGAAGATGGGCGACTACGCGTGGTTTGGAAAAAACAGCGCCGTCGAGGGCAACAACAAGTACCACAAAATCGGCGAGAAAAAGCCGAACCCGTGGGGACTTTTCGACATGCACGGCAACGTCGCCGAATGGACGCTGGATCAATACGCGCCCGCCTTTTACCAAACCGCGGCGGGTGAACGTCCGTGGAATAGGGCCACCACGCCGTACCCGCACGTTGCGCGCGGCGGCTCTTGGGACGATGCGCCCGCAGGGCTTCGCAGCGCGGCGCGGCGCGCGTCGGACGCGAGTTGGAAACAGCAGGATCCGCAGCTTCCAAAAAGCATTTGGTATCTCACCGACGCGCAATTTCTCGGGTTCCGCGTCATCCGCCCGGAGAAGGTTCCGCCGGCGGAGGAGCTGTTTAAATATTGGAACAGCGGCGTCGAAAAAGAGTGAGGCTTTGTCCGTGCGAAAAGTGCAACGAGGAAGTGACCGGGCGAAGGCATCCACAGATTCACGCAGATTTCTGAAAAGCGTGGACTCCTCCATGCCAAAAAATCTGTGAAAATCTCCGTAATCTGTGGACAAAAATGAGTCCTCTACCAAGGCGTTGAAGAGGCCTTGGCGCAGATCACTCAAGCAGTTTTTTGAACCCGGCGGACTCGACGACTTCCACCTTTTCTCCCGGCCGGCGAACGATCCGCACTTCCGCATCGGGAACGGCTTCGATGAATTTCAAACCGGTTTCCGGTCCGAGCACACTTACCGTCGTCGAGAGCCCGTCCGCGAGCGACGCGTTGCGCACGACGACCACGACGAGACTGTGATCCGTGAGCGCAATGCCGGTGTGCGGATTGATGATGTGCGAGTAGCGTTTTCCGGCGATTTCGACGTGTTGAAAAAGATCGCCGGACGTGGCCATCGCGGCGTTTGCGAGCAGCAGATGACCGCTCGGCGGTGCGTCCGGAGCGTCGATGGGTGCAAGTTCCACGCGCCATCCGCGTGTGCCCGGAGGCGCATCGCCAAAGGCCAGGTCGCCTCCGGCTCTGGCCATCGCACTGCGGATTCCGCGCGCGCGCAAAAGCGTCAACGCCTCGCTGGCCGCGTAACCTTTTGCCACCCCGCCGAGGTCCAGCCGCATGGCGGGCGCGAGCAGTTCCACCGTGTGCCCCTCGGGGCGGAATCGCACCTTTTCCCAGCCGACCGCCGCGCCTGCTTTTTCCAATGACGCTGCGTCTGGCAGGACGTGAGTCCGCCGCGCCTTTCGCCAAAGCTGGATGAAAGGCCCCGCCGTTACGTCGAACGCCCCGCCGCTGCGTTCGCTCAACTCCCGCGCGCGTTGCAAAACCCGCCACAAATCATCGCTCACCGACACCGCCTCGCCGCGCCCCGCCGTGCGTGAGAGCCGGCTCAGCTCGCTCTCCTCATCGTAGTCGCTCATGATCCCGTTGATTTCTTTGACACGGGCATAAGCCGCATCAGCGGTTGCGCGCGCCTGCAGGTCGTCGTCGCGCGCGAAAAAAACAATCCGAAACGGCATGCCCATTTGCAGCCGCTGGTATTCGTAGCGCGCGAGGTCAACGTCGCCGGCGTGCGCGACCGCGCGGAAGAGCGCAAGCGCGGCGAGGAACGCGGGAAGCTTTTTTAAGCAATGGATTTTAGCCACGGAGGAACAGGATTTTACCGAAGGATGAAAAGGACTTCCCTGCAATTTGTGTATCATCTGTGTTCAGCCGCGGCTGAGGCAAAAATAACATGCGCTTGAAACTGACCATCGGGTACGACGGACGCCCGTTCGACGGCTGGCAAAGTCAGGCGAGCGGAAATGGAGTGCAGGATCGCCTCGAAGGTGCGTTGAAAAAAATCTGCGCGCGGCGCGTCGTCGTCCACGGCGCGGGCCGCACTGATGCGGGCGTTCACGTGCTGGCGCAAGTCGCGCACATCGACGTGGAAAACGAAGTGCCCTACGACCGCTGGCTGCCGGCGATCAACGCGAATCTCCCGCGCGAAATCCGCGTCCTGCGCTGCGCCCGCGCGCGCAAAGATTTCCACGCCCGCTTCGACGCGACGCGAAAAATTTACACCTATCGAATCTGGAATCACGCGGTGCATGCGCCACTCGAGGTCGGTCGCTCGTGGCACTTTTTCCATCCCCTCGATCTTGGGTTGCTGCGAGGGTGCGCGGACACGCTCACCGGCACGCACGACTTCGCGGCCTTCGCGGCCAATCGCGGCCGACCCGACGAGGACACTACGCGCACGATTTTCTCGATCGGCGTCCGCCGTCACGGACCGGTCGTGACGCTCACTTTCGACGGCTCGGGATTTCTCTACAAAATGGTGCGACTGCTCACCGGCTCGCTCGTTCGGTGCGCCCAAGGCCGCGCCGAACCCGACTGGATTTTGCGTCTGCGCGACTCGCCCCGGAAAATGAAAACCAGTTTCGCCGCGCCCGCCGACGGCTTGTATCTCGTCCGCGTTTTTTACTGAGGCGCAACGCCCGGAGCCGGTTCGCCCGCTGCGACCGACGGCGTGCGTTTTTTCACGACGATCGCGTATTTTTCAAAAGCAAAGCGCACGTCCGCGAGTTCGGCGACGTAGCGCAAAGCCTCGGTGAACGGCACGTTCACCAAGCTCAGCGTGATTTTCTGGTCCAGCGTCTCCTGCGGCAGTTTCGTCACGAAATTCGCCGCCATTTTTCCGTCGCTTTGCTTCGCCGCGAGTTGCTTGAGCCGGTCGAGCGCGTCGGCCACCGTCACCTCGCGCAACTCCAGTTTGGGCAGGACCAGCGTCTTGAACTGCTTTTCAATCTGCGCGCCAGCATTGCCGCCATTCGCAGACTCCTGCGTCCGGATCATGCCGAGAAAACTGGTGGCCGTCGGGTTTTTAGGATCGGCCTGAAGCACTTGCATGAACTTCACTTTCGCCAGCTCCATATTGCCGCCGTAGTACGCGCGCTGCGCCTCGGCGAGAACCTGCGGGACGCTGGTTTGCGCCCGCAAACTGGGAGCGGAAAAAAGCAAAGCTACGGCTAGAATGGGGGGAAGAAGTTTCATAAGACGATCTTCCGTCAGCGTCCGGAAAAATCAAACTGGCTGATGTGCGCCTCAAAAACCCTTCGTGGGGAAACGGGGGAGTGGCTCAGTTGGAAAAGGCGCGAGGTCCTTCTGAGCGAAGGCTTGGCGGAGTCGAAGGACTCAGAATGACACGCGCTTTTTCGGACTGAGCCATTACCGGAAACGGGCTCGGCGATCCGCGCCTCGTCGAGTGACAAAGGTTGAGGTGCGTCCAAAATAATCACTGTGTTTCCTGCCGTCGTTTTCTAATGTCCCCGCTCGAACATGAAAATCCTCATCATCGGCAGCGGCGGACGCGAACACGCGCTCGCTTGGAAATTGAAACAGTCGCCGCGTGTCACCGAAATTTTTTGCGCTCCCGGTAACGCCGGCACGGCGGCCATCGCCCGCAACGTGCCGCTGAAAATCGCCGACATCCCGGCGCTGGTTCAATTCGCCCGCGACCAAAAAATGGACTTCACCGTGGTCGGTCCCGACGACGCGCTCGCCGTCGGCATCGCCGATGAGTTCCATCAAGCTGGCCTTCGCGTTTTCGGTCCGACCAAAGCCGGCGCGCGGTTCGAGTGGTCGAAGATTTTTGCGAAAGAATTCATGCAACGCCACGGCATTCCGACAGCCGCGTTCGGACATTTTTCCAAAAGCGAAGACGCGCACGCCTTTTGCCAGAAGCTGCGCTATCCGGTCGTGATCAAGGCCGACGGGCTCGCGCTCGGCAAGGGCGTGGTGATTGCCGAAAATTCCGACGACGCCGCGAAGACGATTCATCGGATGATGGAGCGCGGGCAGTTTGGCGTGGCGGGAAAACAGATCGTGATCGAGGAATTCATCGAGGGACGCGAGTGTTCGATCCACGCGTTTGTCGATGGCACCGACTATCTGCTCTGCCCCGCCGCGCAAGATTACAAGCGCGCGCTCGACGGCGGCCTCGGCCCGAACACCGGCGGCATGGGCACGCTCTGCCCGTCGCCGCTGCTCACCGACGAACTGCACGACCGCGTCCATCGCGAGGTCATGCTGCCGTTCATGCGCGGGTTGCAGGCGGAAGGAATCGCGTTCCAAGGCCTGCTTTATCCCGGCCTCATCTTCACCGCCGACGGCTTGAAAGTGCTCGAGTTCAACTGCCGCTTCGGCGACCCCGAGACGCAGTCGCTCGTGCCGCATTTGAAGTCCGACTTGCTCGACATTCTCGAAGCCTGCGCCGACGGCTCGCTGTTAAAGTG
>JANXWU010000258.1 GCA_025350985.1 Spartobacteria bacterium
TGGTTGCTGAAGGACAAACCATCATTGAAATGTTGGAAAGACATCGCACAAACGTTAAGTATGCTTGCGTTTTGCTGACTCCCGATGACGAAGGACACAAACTTGATTGTCCCAAAGAGAAGAAATTACGCGCTCGGCAAAACGTTGTTTTGGAACTTGGCATGTTTTTGGCAAGCTTAGGTCGGAAACGAGTAGCAATATTGCACAAGGGAGAGGTAGAACTCCCATCGGATATTCATGGATTAGTCTATATCCCATTTAAGAAGCATGTTAATGAGGTGAAGCAACGCTTAGCAGCAGAACTTCAGGAAGTCGGGTTCAATATCAATATCAAGGACCTGTTGGCTAATTGAGTGGATGAAAAACGTAGTTGTCCATTCTGACGGTGGCTGTCATGGAAACCCGGGCCCCGGCGGCTGGGCGGCTATACTCGCATATGGTAAGCATAAGCGGGAATTAAGTGGTGGCGTTCCAGCGACGACAAATAATCGAATGGAACTTCAAGCGGCGATCGAAGCTCTAAACGCTCTAAAAGAGCCTTGTGAGGTCGAATTCTACACCGACTCAGAATACGTAAAAAATGGAGTTTCAACCTGGATGTTAAATTGGAAATGCAATGGGTGGAAAACAAAGTCAAAAAAGCCCGTAAAAAATGAAGATCTTTGGCGAGCGCTAGATTCTTCAGTATCAAAACACAAAGTTAATTGGCATTGGCTTAAAGGTCATGCTGGGCATCTAGGCAACGAGCGATGTGATCAAATTGCAAACGAGGAGATCGCGAAAATAAAGAAGTCGTTCACTGCTGAGCAACTTAAAGCTTTGTTGGCCGAGTTCTCTACTAAAGACGAACAGTTCACAGCCGATTTGCTCTAACTTCCAGTAGTTCGATTCTACTTATGGCTAAACGCGATCCTGAAAAAACAGCTCGGAATAAAGTGATCCAAGCGATGACGGCAGAGCTCAAGGGACTTTTGCCACGGGCATTGGAACTGGCTCCTGCCGAAAAGGAACAATCTCTTCACGGTCGATACGGCGGAAAACACGCTGAGTTCATCGACATCAAGCATGCCGTGATACAAACTCCCGAGCACTTTGTGGCGCTGTGGTTGCGAGGTTACATGAACTACTTGAGACAACTTGAGGCGAAGAAGGGGTTCTATGCGCAAGAGTCCAGCTATTATAAAAACTTCATAGCACTACAGCAAAACCCCGAGGTATGGGCCTACGTTGAGCTTTTTTTAAAGCGCACATTTCTTCGTGACTATGAAGCACTCGCACGAACTCGTCCTACGGTAGAAAGGTCGACTATTTGGATCGGGCAAAACAAGGCTTCATATGGGCTTTTAGTTACTCCACGGTTTGCTCACGGAAATTGGGAAAATGACAAAAGCGAGATACGTCATTTCCCAAAAGATTACTGGACGATTGGTCACATTCTGCAAACGGGATTAGTCATTCCCTTTAAAGACCAACGGATTAATTTTCCTGATGTTGATAGCTATCTAACGTTTTTTCAACATGTGCTGGTTAGAAACTCTGGATCAAAACATGAAGCCGAGGTCGCGGAGCGATATGCGAAGTTTGTTCAGGACTCGCCTAATCCCGAGAATGTGCCACTCCTAATTCCTGAGCTCAGGTATGCCGGCATCAATGACCAACATGTGCACCGTCTAGATTTTTGCGTAATTGATCCGTTCACGATGAACCGAGTCGGCTTCGAACTTTCTCCGTGGTCTATGCATGGTAAGTTGACCGGAATACAAGGGCTGACGCAAAAGCGAATCAATGAAATGGCACAAGCCAATTTTGAGAATGAAATGAAGAAAATGAAGGCCTATTTCAAAGAGCATGAAATCTATGCTCTGATCTTCACTGACGCAGACCTACAAACCCCCGATGCTGTTTTCGCTAACATCGCCCATTATCTTCTTCCGGAGAAAGCAGCGCAACAGCTCCAACTTAATATAAGAGATGAGTTTCTTGCGTTTAAGCTTTAAGGACTTTGGCCTCTTAGGCCGAGACGATCAACTGCGATAGGCCATGACGAGCAATGCATCCATCCACCCCGCCGTCCGCATCGTGCATTTGAAGGTGGCGGATTTGGAGCGGGCGCTTTCGTTTTATCGGGATGTGCTCGGGTTTGAAGTGACGCAGCGGATGGGGCGACAGGCGGGTTTGACGAAGCCGCCGCCTCCCAGCGACTTCGCCCTCACGGGCTAGCTTGAAGGCTAGTCTGTCTCGCCAGTCGCCGACTGGCTCGGCTCTTTCGGCGGGCGGGTATCATCATCACATCGGGCTCAATACTTGGGAGAGCGCGGGTGGGCAGGCGCCGGCGCTGGGGACGACGGGGCTGTATCATGTGGCGATCCTGTATCCGACGCGGGCGGAGCTGGGCGATGCACTTAGGCGGCTGATGAAGGCGGGCAGCCCGCTCGAAGGCGCGTCGGATCACGGCGTGAGCGAGGCGCCCTATCTGCGCGACCCGGACGACAATGGCGTGGAGTTGTATAGGGATCGGCCGATGGAAGCTTGGCCGCGCACGCCGGAGGGCGAGCTGGCGATGTTTACGAGGGCTTTCGATTTGCAGTCATTGCTCGCGGCGGCGAGTTAACTCTAAAGCTGTGTGATTGAACTATCGCCGCTTGAGGATGGCCGAAGTTTTTTTGCTCGATTTGTAAGGGAGTAGGAATTGCAGTCGCCATAAATCACGGAGATTCCGATTGCGGATCGCGTTACCCCCGCGAAGCATGGTTGTGGTCAATACATGAAGACGAACCCGGATTTCCGACTTGGTGAGCCAGGGATCGGGGTTCCGCCTGGCGATCCACTGGAGCGCGCACGTTTGTTGGTCGTGCTCGCGACAATCGCTCTCAATATAGCAGCCGTTGCACTGTTGACCTTTGCGCCTTGGTCAAACTGGCGGAGCGGGCTTCTTTTGAATTTTTTGGACAATGTCATCCTGATCGGCTTCGTCGTCATTCGCCGCGATGTATTGCTGGCCCGGTTCATCGTCTTCGGGCTGACGGTGGGTCTGGCGGAATTGGCGGCAGATGCGTGGCTCGTTGATTACACGCGCACTCTCGATTATTCGATTGGCGGCGGGCCCCTGATTTGGCGGTCACCATTCTGGATGCCACTGGCGTGGGAAGTTGTGGCGGTGCAATTCGGCTATCTGGGTCTGCGTCTTTGGGAAAAAATCGGCACCGCTGGCCTGCTCGCGATCGGACTTCTGGGTGCCATCAACATTCCCTACTACGAGGAAATGGCGCGCCGCATCCATTGGTGGACCTATGCGGGATGCCGCCTTATTTCGAACACGCCGTATTACATCATCGTGGGAGAATTCGGTATCGCGGTGGCGTTGACGTCGCTGGCCCGGTCGCTTCGCCGCGGTTCGTGGCGGACGGCGATTCTGATGGGCTTTGCGGGCGGGCTTGCGATTTTCGTGGCTTACGCAGCGGCCTACTATCTTACGGACGGACTGACCGGCGGATAGACTGGGGTTTGATCCCCGATCAACATCGGTGACGTTGATGCTCAGGTTGATTTCAACCTTTCAGGGTTATCGATCCGGAGACGGCTGACCAAGCGATGTTCAAAGGATTGCCGACCGGCGTGTCGTTGTCGGCAGAGTATTTTCGTGCGGTCGGTCAGTGTGTGCTTGTCGGAGCGTGTTCATCAGTCAAGATCGTGGTCATGAATATCCTGATCGTCGGCGCGGGCGCGCAGGGCGCTCCGTGTGCAGCAATTCTCGCTCGTCAGGCCGGCGTGAATCGCATCCTCCTCGGTGCCACCAAACTTGCCGCCGCGGCTTCCGTGCGCGACCGAATCGGTAGTCCGAAAGTTGTCGCGACCAGCTTTGATGCGCGGCGACCCGACGAGGTGGTTTGTGCCGTTCGCGAGTCGCTGAGTTCGGTGGACGCGGTCATCGATCTCACACCTTCCTTTTGCTCGCAGCCGGTGATGGAGGCCGCTCTCGCGCTCGGCGCGCATTACGTGAACACCGCGGCGTGCCCGGAGCATCTGGCGCAATTGATCCAGGCTCAACCACTCGATCTGGCGGACAAATTCCTGGCGGCGGGCCGCACCGCGCTGTTTGGCTGCGGAGCGAGTCCGGGAGCGATCAACGTAATCTGCCGCCGGTTCTGCGATGAACTCGACACGGTGGAGCGCATCGAGATTCGGGCGGGGTTTCATGTGCCCGCGCAGAAGGAGATGATCAAGACGTGGATGCCATCGTGGAGAAAGCGTGCTACCTTGCTCCGATGAAAGTGCTCATTCGGAAAGTAGAATTCCCGTCGTAGTTGCCGAGGTTAAACGAAATGAATGCTGGATCATCACCGGATATTGGGAACAGCGGAGTTAAAGGTTTCGTCATCTCGATCAACGAGCCTCGCCGTCGTCGAGATTGATACGGAAGCCACTGCCGCTTACATCAGACTTCTCGATACCAAGGTCGCGCGCACGGAGCCATACGGATCGGAGAAAGGTTTCGTCACGCTCGATTTTGACGCGGATGGGAATGTCGTCGGCATTGAGATAGTCAGCCAGCAAGAATTCAGCATTCGCGAACTCATCAAGCAAATTCCCGTGCAAGCCAGTGACGCGGTTCCTCCGCGCCGAGCGCGCGCTCCGGCGTGCCGCCGCCAACGTCCGTGCTCAAAACCGAACGCTGAAGCAGCCCGTCATCGTCTGGAAGGATGGGAAAACCGTGGAGCAACCGGCGTGATCACCGAAGACGTCCGCAAATACGCCGCCGAACAAGGCGATCTCCGAGGAGGAGGCGTTGAAGAAAGGGATGGAGGAGAAGTCGAAGGAGTTCGTGGAAAAAGGCGCGAAGGTTTACGCGAAGGCGTGAGGCTGCTAGCTTGTGAGCTATGACACGCGAAGAACTTCTCCAGCGCATCTGGATCGACCCGCAGCGCTGCTTCGGCAAACCCTGCATCCGCGGGCATCGCATCTGGGTGTCGCTCATCCTTGACTTGCTGGCCACCGGGATGCCGGTGGCGGAAATTCTGGAGGATTACCCCGGCCTCACCGAGTCGGACATTCATGCCTGCATCGCCTACGGCGCGGAGATGTCGCGCGAACGCTACGTCAGCGTCCCGCTCGAACCGGCGGCGTGAAACTCAAACTCGACGAAAACCTCGGCCTTCGCGGAAAGGCCATCCTCCTTGCCGCAGGTCACGATGTCTGCACCGTGGTCGAGCAATCGCTCGCCGGTTATGAAGATCGCGCGCTGATTGAGCGCTGCCACACAGAAGGTCGCGGCCTGGTCACGCTCGACCTCGATTTCGCCAATCCCCTCGTCTTCCAGCCAAGTCAATATCCCGGCATCGCAGTACTCCGTCTCCCACCCCGCCCGTCTCACGCCGACCTCCTGGCTCTGGTTCAGACGCTGGCCAATGCCTTGGAGCACGACCCGATCGTAGGGAAGCTTTGGATTGTCGAACCGGCGAGGATACGCATCTATCAGGAACAACCGACGGACTAAATCGTTATTCCACATGAAGACCACCGAAAACGTCCGCAAATACGCCGCCGAACAGGCGATCTCCGAGGAAGAGGCCTTGCAGAAAGGCATGGAGGATAAGTCCAAGGAGTTCGTGGAAAAGGGCGCGGAGGTTTACGCGAAGGCGTGAGGCTGCTATTCTCCGGCCATGAAAGCTGCATTCGCTGAACCCGAAATCATCACCAGAAAGGGCAAGCCGGTTTCCGTCATTATTCCGATCAAGGAGTATGAGGAGATGATCGAACGTCTGGATGATGCCGAGGATGTTGCCTATCTGAAGCAGGCCCGCACTAAGCCGCTCTCTTTTCGCCCGTTGAGGGATTACTTGGCGGAACGTCGCAAAGCGCGTGTTTGAAATCGTCCTTGAGCGCACCGTGGAAAAGGGCGCGGAGGTTTACGCGAAGGTGTGAAAAACAACCGGAGCCTTCCCTTGCGCCAGCCCCGTGCTAGAACGAAACCGTGAAAACGCTCGACGCCGACCTGCTCCAGACAGCCACCCAAAGGCTCGTGGCAGAATTTCAGCCCGAGCAAATCTGGCTGTTCGGCTCCCACGCTTGGGGCACGGCTAGAGAGGACAGCGACATTGATCTCATGGTCATCGTTCCGCAAAGCGACGAGCGCCCCATCCGCCGCGACCAACGCGCCCAGCGCTGCCTCGGGCGGCTGCTGGTTTCCGCCGACGTGCTCGTGCGGACGCGACAGGAGGTCAACCGCGTCCGTGAAGTGCTCGGAAGCCTGACCCACGAGGTGTTGCAAAAGGGACGCAAGGTTTATGGATGACACTCGCCTGGCTTTGCTGCGCTCCTGGCTCACCAAAGCGGCCAGCGATTTGCGAGGTGCCCGCATCCTCGGCTCGGCTGACGATCCGCCACTCGACACCGCCATCTATCATTGCCAGCAAACGGCGGAGAAGGCGGTGAAAGCATTTCTCGTCTCCAAAGAACTCTCCCCCGAAAAGACCCACGACATCCGCCGGCTCACGCTCGCTGCCGCCGCTCATGAATCCAGCTTCCACGAATTGCTCGACTTGGCGGCTTCCCTCACCCCGTACGCGTGGGAATTCCGTTACCCCGGTGATTTGGCTGAAACGTACCCGACGCGCGAGGAATTCGACGAGGCCCTGCAACACGCCCAGACCATTTATGATTTCGTGTTGAACCTGCTCCCCGCTGAAGCGCACCCATGAAGACCACCGAAGACGTCCGCAAATACGCCGCCGAACAGGCGATCTCCGAGGAAGATGCCTTGAGGAAAGGCATGGAGGAGAAGTCGAAGGAGTTTGTGGAGAAGGGCGCGGAGATTTACGCGAAGGCTTAGTCATTCAGCCCTCAAGCCGTGCGCCTATATCTCGACACCAGCGTTCTCAATCGTCCATTCGACGATCAGAAACAGCCGCGCATCTGGTTGGAAACGCTCGCGTTCAGCCTAGTGCTGAGTCTGATCGAGGCTGGCGAGGCTGAACTAATTTCCTCGCCGATCCACACGCTCGAAAATAGCCGTAGTCCGCTCTCCGTCCGCCGATTGTGGGTTGATCGCTGCCGGCGTCTCGCCACCCACTCCGTCACCCTTACGGATACGATTCGAAATCGCGCTCACGAACTGGTCACCACCGGCCAGAAACCACTCGACGCCTTGCACCTCGCCTGCGCTGAGTCCGCAGGAGCCGATTGGTTCCTCACTTGTGACGACCGCTTGATTAGGCGATACGTTGGGCCTCTGACGGTTCAGACACCACCGAACTTCATCTTCAGCCAATCCACGCCATGAGCATTACCGTCGATAACGAACTCGCCACCATCGAGGAAGCCACCGCCATTCTTTTGGAAAAGATGCCCGCATCCAAAGTCGCACGCCTGCTCGCCACGCTCCAAGTCGGCACCGGTGATTGCGTGAAGACCCGTGATCAACTTTTCGCCGGTGAAACGGTGAACAGCTTGTTCGAGCAAGCCAAAGCGGTTGAGTAGTCCCGAACCACGCACATCTGCTCGATGAAGATCACCGAAGACGTCCGCAAATACGCCGCCGAACAGGCGATCTCCGAGGAGGAGGCCTTGAAGAAAGGCATGGAGGAGAAGTCGAAGGAGTTCGTGGAAAAGGGCGCGGAGGTTTACGCGAAGGCGTGAGTTAAATCCGTGAATCCAAAGGCGTTCATTTCATACAGTTGGAGTTCGGAACCTCATCGCGAGATGGTTCGAAACTGGGCTGATCGTCTCATCGCCGACGGGGTCGAAGTTCTTCTCGA
>JANXWU010000302.1 GCA_025350985.1 Spartobacteria bacterium
CCGCGCCGCTCGCGGATCACGATGCGGCAGTTGCTGAATTTCACCGACGGCATCGACCCGGCGAATCACGTCCACGCCGACAGCGTGCCCGACCGCAACGCCTACGCGCTCACCGCGCCAGTCATCGCCGCGCCGGGCGAGGTGTTCACGTACGGTGGCAGTCATCTGCAAATCTTCAACGAGGTGCTGAAACGAAAACTCCAGCGGCAAACGCCGATGGATTACCTGCGGAAAAAAGTGCTCGGCCCGCTCGGGCTGAGCGGGGTCGAATACAAAAAGGACGCGACGGGCGCGCCGCTCATGGCATCGGGTTTCAAGCTCACGGCGCGACAGTGGGCGCGCATGGGCGAACTCGTTTTGCATCGCGGCGAATATCGCGGGCACACCATCGTCCCGGCGCATTTGCTCGAACAATGCTTTCACGGCAGCGCGGCCAGCCCAGCGTTCGGCTTTGGTTTTTGGAACAACACGCAGGCGGCGCGTTCCGGCGCACGCGAGTTCGACATCGAGGACATGCTGGAAAAAAAATGGCAGCAGCAGGACTGGCACCGCGCGTGCATCTGTCGCGACGCGCCGGCGGATTTGGTGGCGTGCGTTGGGTCGGAATATCAGCGGCTGTTCGTGATCCCGTCGCTCGACCTGATCATCGTGCGCCAGGGATTGAACGCGAAGTTTTCCGACGGAGATTTTCTGCGGATTTTGGTTGGGAAATAAATGAGCGCTTTGACACGATTCACCGGCTCCAACATGGTGACTCGATGACATCCGAGATCATTTTCGAGGTGACGCAAGACGAGGTCGATGGCGGTTTCATCGCAAGAGCGCTTGGGCATTCCATCGTCACCGAAGCGGACAAGTGGGAAGGGTTGCGCGCAAACGTGCGCGAAGCCGTGCTTTGTCATTTCGACGAGGGCAAGACGCCAGCCGTGATCCGGCTGCATCGCGTGATGGACGAGTTGGTTTCCGTGGCGAGTTGGTTCCCATCGCCGCGTGAGAACGACTGTTAATGGCGAACATCAGTTCACCATTCCTAACCACGATCCGGTGAGAGTGGGGAACGCTGCGAGCGATCCTCAGTGATTCACATCCAACGGTAGTAAAAAAGGTGGCTTTGGTTTTGAATTTTAAGATTAAAGCGAATGTTTCTGCTAAAAAAGCACGGAAGGTGAGGCTTCAAAAGAATTACAAAACGTAAAAGCCGATTGAAACGCAGTGACATCAAAGCCTTAAGCCAAGCTACCTAGCTAGAATACGTTTCTTTCTTGGAGTTTTTCAGAGCGAAGCCAAGAAGAAGAAGAAGAATCAAAAGAACGAATAGACTGCCAACCTGTAGAATTTCCGTTATTAACACTCGATGAGGGGATAGTGATTCCGGTAACTTATACGCGAAGGAAGGCGCACGGAGTGTGGAACCGTCGATATCGCCGAATTCCGTATCGTTATAGAACCACAAAATGGCGTGGACGACGGCAACAATTTTTTCATAAATCAAAACCGCCGTTCCTCGAATGATAGGACCCGCCGCGCACCATACAGCTACGAATGCTAGAGCATAGATCGACTCATAAATAAAGCGTTTCGAGTCAACGGGCGGCAGATCGACAAACGCAACATCCGACCGCTGGCGTGCGGCTTTGAGACGTTCAAAGCCATTCAGCCAAAAGTGGAGTGCATAATCTAGAACGGACTCAAGGCCCTTGGTGTCAGCGTTCGAAATAATGCGAACAAATAAGCCGAAACCATAGGCAAGGACCGCCCGCGCGAGGATGCCGAACCAAACTACCAGCCCGATGGTTGCCCAAAGTAACCAGACCAGACCATGCGCCAAATTTCGAACGACTGTCTCAAAAGGATGATCTTCTCTTCGATGCATATTAGTTTGTGCCCTCCTGTTGTAGTCTCAGTTATCCTTCCTTGTCGCCACAATCCAATTCGACTGATGCGGATACCAGCGGTCGGATGTTGCGTTTGTCGATCTGCCGCCCGTTGACTCGAAACGCTTTATTTATGAGTCGATCTATGCTCTAGCATTCGTAGCTGTATGGTG
>JANXWU010000361.1 GCA_025350985.1 Spartobacteria bacterium
CCTTGGGCTGGCTGAAAAAATACGCGGGCAAAATCGAGGGGCCGGCGGATTTTGCGACGGAACACGATCACTACATTCACGGCACGCCGAAGCGGAGCGCGTGATGAAGCGCGTTTTTTCCGACGCATTTTTCTACATCGCCGTGCTCAATCGCCACGACGCGGCGCACGCGAGGGCAATGGAAATAGTCGCGCGCGGCGTGGACGAAATCGTGACAACCGCCGCAGTGCTGCTCGAAGTGGCCGATGCGATGTCCGCTCCGATATGGCGCGGTGTGTGTGCTGAATTTCTTGAAGACATCGCCGGACAAAACGGCGTCGATATTCACCCGTTGAGCGAGGATTTATGGAAACGCGGGTTCGATCTTTACCGCAGCCGTGCAGACAAGGAATGGTCGCTGACGGATTGTATTTCGTTCGTCGTGATGGCCGATGAAAAACTGACGAACGCGCTAACCGGCGACAGGCATTTCGAGCAGGCGGGATTCAAGGCAATGCTGGCCTAATCGCTCGACGAGCAGGCGGAGATTCGGAAATGGGCGGAGCGTTACGTCGAGTTGTCCCGCGTGTATCGCGAGTCATCGGCGTGGTAGGCGCGGAAGGCAGCAGGACTAAACTGCGGACGCGGTCGCCGGAGCTTTCACGGAAGAGGGTTCCAAGGAACTGGCCGTTTGCGGGGCGACCTTCGCGCCGTTCAGGTTCAAGTACGTGTAGCCCTTCAACCCGCGCTCGTAATTGGCCAGCAACTTCATCGCTTCGTTCGGCTTCAGCCGGTCGCTTTTGATCGCCGCATCCACCTGTGCCTTCACCAGTCGCATCAACTCCGCCTGGCTCCACTGCGTCATCCCGAGCACGTCGGCAATCGTGCTGCCTTCGATCGTTTCCTCGATGTAGAAACCGCCCTCTTCGTCCGCGTCGAGGAACACATGCGCCTCATTCACCCGCCCAAAAAGATTATGCAAATCGCCCATGATGTCCTGATACGCGCCCATCAAAAAGAAGCCGAGGTAGTAGGGCTGGCCGGGCACGAGCCGGTGCAACGGCAACGTCTCTTTCACGTCTTGCAGGTCAATGAATTTGCTCACCTTGCCGTCGCTGTCGCAGGTGATGTCCACGATCGTGCCGTTGCGCTCGGGCGGCGTGTTCAGTTTGTGAATGGGCATCACCGGGAAAAGCTGGCCGAGCGCCCAGTGGTCCAGGAGCGATTGGAAAACGGAAAAGTTGCAGACGTATTGGTCGCCCAGCGCGGTTTCCAAATCTTTCACTTCGTCCGGCACGTAACGCATCCCGCGGCTTAAATCGACGATGCACTGCGCGATGCGCCAGTAGGCGGTTTCGATCTTTGCTTTTTGTTCGAGGTCGAGCAGGCCGAGGTCGAAAGCGGCCTGCGTTTGTTCCTTGATCTGCTGCGCGTCGTGCAGACCTTCCATGCGGTTTTGCTTCGTCAGGCCACGCTCGATTTCCAAAATCTCCGTGACGAAACGGTGATCCGTCGGCCGCACGCTCACATCGATGGATGCCGCGTTTTTTTCAATCGAACCGAATGCCTCGACCACGAGCACCGAGTGATGCGCCACGATCGCGCGCCCGCTCTCGCTGGTGATGATCGGGTGCGCGACTTTTTCGCCGTCGCACACGTCCATGATGTTGTAAACGATGTCGCGCGCGTACTCGGCGAGCGTGTAGTTCATCGAGCTGTCGAACGCCGTGCGCGAGCCGTCGTAATCGACGCCGAGCCCGCCGCCCACGTCGAGGTAGCCGAGCGGATGCCCCATCTGCGCGAGCTTCGCGTAAAACCGCGCCGCCTCGCGCACCGCGCGCTTGATCGTGCCGATGTCGGGCACCTGCGAGCCGACGTGGAAATGAACAAGCTGAAGACAGTGCGCGAGCCCGGCTTTCTTGAGCGTCTGACTCGCGCAAACCAAGTCGGCGGTGCTCAATCCGAACTTCGCATTTTCGCCGCCGCTGGTCGCCCACTTGCCCGCGCCTTTGCTCTGGAGGCGGACGCGCAAGCCGATCATCGGCTCGACGCCGACCTCGCGGGAGACTTCGAGAATTTCAAAAAGCTCCTCGAGTTTTTCCACGACGAGGATGACTTTTTTCCCGAGCTTTCGCCCGAGCAGCGCGTTGTAAATGAACGTCGCGTCCTTGTAGCCGTTGCAAATAATCAAGCTCTCGGGGTCGTTGTGAATCGCGAGCGCGGCGGTCAGTTCCGGCTTGCTGCCCGCCTCGATGCCGAAGTGAAACGGCCGACCCGCGTCCATGATTTCCTCCACCACTTCGCGGAGCTGGTTGACCTTGATCGGGAAGACGCCGCGATAAGTGTTTTGATAGGCGAACTCTTTGATCGCCGCGTTGAACGCGCCGTTGATCTGTTCGATGCGGTGGCGGAGCAAATCTTGAAACCGGATCACCATCGGAAACGAAAGGCCGCGGTCACGCGCCTCGGCGATCACTTCCATGATGTCGATGGACGCCGCCGGATCATGCGTCGGCAAAATCTGAATGTTGCCGCGCTCGTTGACCGTAAAATATCCGCTGCCCCAGCGGTCGATATTGTAGAGCGAAATGGCGGACTGGATGTCCCACTCGGGCGTCATGTGCGCGGATACTATTTCAGTGTTTCGCGATTGCAACGTGGAGCGACAAGATTTTTCAACGCGACAACCAACCACGAGATTGAGACGGCCCGCCTTCCCCTGAAATCCATATTCCATCCGTGTCCATCCGCGGCTAACTTTTCGGCGTGAAGCGCGAATTCCATTACCGCTGGGAATGCCGGCTGAAGTCCAGCCCGGCGGCACTCTGGCCGCTGGTGTCGGACACGAACCGCTTCGACCGTGACTCGGGACTTTCGCCGGTGGAGCGGACGCGGAAACCCGCCGCCGACGGGAGCCATCGCGTGCGCACGAAGATCAGCGGCCTGACGATTGAATGGGACGAATTTCCGTTCGAGTGGGTGCGTCCGCATCGGTTCGGCGTCGTGCGCGAATACCTGCGTGGACCGATAAAACACCTGCGTCTGCTCGCGGAATTGCTGCCCGATGGCGCGGGCACCCGGCTCATCTACCAACTGTGGGTGGCGCCGCGAAACCTGCTCGGTTCATTCATCATTCCGCTTCAGGCGGGATTTTTGTTGAAGAACAAATTCATCAAAACTTTCCATCACTACGATCGGCTCGCGGCGCTGGCGCAGGCGGTCGTTGAGCCGTCGAATCCGCCGCGTCTGACACTGGGCGGAGGCGCGCGGATGGAGGCGGCGTGCGGCACGTTGGTCGAACTTGGCGTGTCACCCCAACTCGCCGGCCACCTCGCGCAGGCCATCCGCGGCGCCGACGAGATGGACCTCGTGCGAATGCGCCCGTACGTCTTCGCCGATCGCTGGAAGATGCCGCGTCGCGACGTGCTGGAGTGTTTTTTGCGAGCGACGCGCGTCGGCCTGCTCGATCTTCAGTGGGATTTGATTTGTCCGATGTGCCGTGGTGCGCAGAGTAGCGCGTCGCTCGGTGGTGTGCGGCAGCGCGTGCATTGCGAGAGCTGCCAGATCGACTTCACGGCTAACTTTGAACGGTCGGTCGAGTTGACCTTTCGCCCGAATCCCGC
>JANXWU010000364.1 GCA_025350985.1 Spartobacteria bacterium
GACTTGGTCGTAGTTGGCCTTGTTCCGCTTGGTGGCCGGCGGCGCGATTGTCTTATCGCAGCTTGTGAATGAAATCGCCGCGAGCAATGCGGCGGCGGCGAGAGTAATGATTTTTTTAAACATAAGCGTGTGGGTCGGAAACTAAGTCTAGCGGTCGCACTCACCCATCACGAAATCCAGCGAGCCCAGAATCGCGATCACGTCGCTCATCAGATGGCCGGGCAGAATCGCCGGGAGAATGCTCAGGTTGCAAAACGACGGGGCGCGGATTTTCAGCCGGTGCGGAGTGCCGCCGCCTTTGCTGTTGATGTAAAAGCCGAGTTCGCCTTTGGGATTTTCCGCGCCGAAATAAATCTCGCCCGCCGGCGCGTTCGGCCCCTCGGTGTGGATGATGAAGTGGTGAATCAACTCCTCCATCTTCGTCATCACGGAGGTTTTTGGCGGCGGGAAACTTTTGGGATCGGTGACATTGATCGGGCCGCTCGGAAGCCGGTCGATCGCCTGCCGCAAAATGCGGATGCTCTGCCGCATCTCCTCCATCCGCATCAGGTAGCGGTCGTAGCAATCGCCCGCGCTGCCGATGGGCACGTCGAAATCGTATTGCTCATAGTCGAGATATGGATGCTTTTTCCGCAAGTCGTGATCGACCCCCGAGCCGCGCAGGACCGGCCCCGAGAGACCGTAGTTGATCGCCATTTCCTTCGAGATCACGCCTAGATTTTGCAGCCGCTCGACGAAGATGCGATTGCGCGACAACAGCGCGTCCGTCTCATCAATGACCGGCGGCAGCTCGTCGATGAACTTGCGAATCGCGACGATGGTCGGGTCGCTCAAGTCGCGCGTCTGTCCGCCGATGCGCGTGTAACTCGTGGTAAAGCGCGCGCCGCTGATCTGCTCGCAGAGGTTGTAGATTTTTTCGCGCTCGTAAAACGTGTAGAGAAAAACCGTCATCGCACCCACATCCATCGCGAACGTCCCGATCCCGAGCAGGTGCGAGGAGATGCGCGCGAGTTCACAGCAAATCACGCGGATAGCCTTGCCTCGCGGCGGCAACTCCCAGCCCATGAGCTTCTCGACCGCGAGCGCGTAGGCGACGTTATTTGCCAGCGGCGCCAAATAATCGAGCCGGTCCGTGTAGGGGACGAACTGGTTGAACTGCATGTTTTCCGCGATCTTCTCGTCGCCCCGATGCAGGAAGCCAATGTCCGGCGTCGCCTTCGTGATGATCTCGCCGTCCATCTCCAAAATGAGCCGGAGCACGCCGTGCGTGGCCGGATGCGACGGCCCCATGTTGAGGATCAATTTTTCGCCTAGCAAATCCCCGCTCGCCTCGCTCAACCGCCCGGCGTTTTGCGCGGCTTCTCTCGCGCGGGAGGGCGCGTCGGGAGATTGAAGTTCCTGAGTAATGGAGGCCATTTGGCGGCGGTTGGAACCGGGAAATCAAAGTATCTCCGACGCGCGGAAATGGCGCAAGACGGAATTGTGAAATAATTCACAAGCGAACCACCGCCGGGATGTGGTAACTCCCGGCGGACACAATTTCCATGAGCCGCGGACCGCCCGTCCGCCGAAAGCAAAGATCACGCTTATCAGCGATAACGCCGCTCGCCCCGCAACTCGCGAATTTCCCGCTCCACATGCGCGATCTCATCCTCGACATGAGCCATTTCCTCCTCGGCCCGGTCAGAGCGGCGGTCGTCGTTCCGAATGCGATAATGCACATTTCGCAAATCGATCCCGATCTGCCCGACCTCGCCCTCGATATGCCGATTAGTGCCGATGTAGTGCCGAGCGGCCAGGATTTGCGTGTAGCGGTCGCTGGCATTTTCCAGTCGGCCTTCGAGCCGGCTTCTCCCGCCACGATATTCGCGATCGTGCGCGGGAGCAGATGAAACGAAACCGAACAAGATGAGCGCAAGACTCAGGGTGAAGAAAGTTTTCATAGGATTGATTTGCAGGTGATTCGTCTGACGCAGACGTTTCGCGGTTATTCAAAGCCCGGCAAACTCGAGGCCGAGACGAATCCAAATCGGAATGGTAAGCAAGCTCACCAGGGTGTTGCTGAGCACCACTTGCAGCGCAACCGCAGGCTCACCTCCGTAGTGCTTCGTCAGCACAATCGGCAGGACCGCCGACGGCATGGCGGCTTGGATGATGATGACGCGCTTCAATTCAACCGAACACGGCAGATACCTCGCGAGCACTAGGAAAAATGCCGGCAGCACAAGCAGTCGCAGCGCACAGGACACGCCCATGATTTTCCACCCGCCGCCCATCCGCGCGCCGCGCATGAGGTCGGCGAACGATGCGCCGGAAAGGATGAGCCCAAGCGGAATCGCCGCCGCGCCGACGCGATGCGCCACCGTGAGCGCAAACGACGGCAGCCAGTTTTTGCCACCGGCGAAATTCAGCAGCACCGCCACCACGATCGCGAGCACCGGCGGGTTGAGAATTTTGCGCCAACCTTCGCGCAACGACGCGCCGGTGATCAGCATCACCCCCGCCGTCCACAGGCAGATTTCCACGCCGACATTGTGGATCAAAAGCACGCCGATGGTCGCGCCGCCGCCGGCGAAGATGGACTCGATCAGCGGAATGGGGACGTAGCCGTAGTTATAAATACCCGCCGTGAAACCGAAAGTGCGCTGCTTCCGGGCGTCGCCAAGCCCCAGCATTTTGGCGGTTAAGTAGCACACCAGATAACCCAGCAGCACCGTGCCAAAGCCCACCGCCGGCGCGAGCACTACGTTCTCGAATTTTTCCAGCGCGCGATTGCCCAGCACCGAATCGAGCACAAAGCATGGGTAAAGGACATTGACCGTTAAACGTAACAAACTCGTGTCCGCCTCCGCCGTCAGCCAGCGCACCCGGCGTGCGCCAAACCCAATCGCCATCGTGGCAAACACGGGCGCGACGGCGGTAATGAGAGTGAGGTAGGCGTTCATCGAATGCGGCGGGCGAAAATGCCCGAACCTAAGTCAAATGTCTAAATCCAACTAAAGTCCGAGTCCCAATCCCTCAAACCATGACGTTCGCCGGCCATCGCTCCGTTTGAAAAGCGCGTGTCATTCTGAGCGCAGTGGAGTTCGCACAACGAACGGAACGCAGTCGAAGAATCTCTTGCACTTCCCCGTGCACCGGCCCGCCACAAACGGTTCA
>JANXWU010000394.1 GCA_025350985.1 Spartobacteria bacterium
CTTTTCTAGTTTTAGGTTTGGATTAGTTTTCGCCGCTCGCCTCTGGGAGAACCCGGAGGGTTGCTGGCTTGCCAACGATTTAAGCATCACGCGTGCCAGATTTATGGTAATTAGAATCCCGCGCGAGCCAGGCGTGGCCGCTTGCCGCCGCCGCCCGCAGTGAAGCTCCCCGCAAAATCCACCACGCACATCGTTCCCCACCGGGCATGCGCGCCCCACGCCACTCCCGCGACCGAGAAGGCAGGATCGAAAATGTGTTTGCGATGCGCGCGGTTCGGCACGCCGTCATCGACGATCAAAGCCACCACGGCATCCCGGGCGGTGTGCCGTCCGTAAGCGATCACCTCGCCCGCAGCACCTTGCCACACGCCGAAATGTGCGAGCCGGTTCCATGGAGAACTGCCATTGGTTCCGCGATGGCCGACGCTGCCGCGCGGACCTTGATCGTCCACATGTTCGCGCGAGGCACCGGAAAGCAACTCAGACAGGGTGATCGGCAAGCGGGGTTTCGCGCGATGGAGAAAATCGATCGCTTCGCGCTGGGCGCTGGACGGCGGCGATGACTCGGCGATTTGTTCCGCATAGGCGCGCGGCGCGGTGCGCGCCAAATTGATTTCGCGCAAAACTTCGGCGGTCATTTCGCTGGCGCGGCAAAAACCGGAACACACTAGGACAAGCAGCAGGGGGACGAAGAATTTCATACGCCCTAGCCAAGCACCTGCGATGCCGCCGCGCTGCGACGCCCGATCATCCGCCCCGCGTGGGCACAGCTTTCCCTCGCTGCAATGAAGCGGCGAGGGACCATTACCATGAAACCAATCGCCAACTCGATCACGCCGCCGGCACTTCCAATGCCGCCAAGATTTCCGCCTTCGGCACACGATCGCAGAACTCCGCAAACGTCTCGCCGTTGACCTTTTTTCCCTGGAAAATCCGCAGCAGCTTGTCGATGAAAAGATGCACGTCTTTCGCGATGATCTTGCCTTTCAGCAACTCGTTGAAACGCCGGTTCGCGCCCAGCCTTCCGCCGATGAAACAGTCGTAGGCATCGACCATCTCGCCGCTGATTTTTGTCCGCGCGCCGCGAAAGCCGATGTCGGCGATTTGATGCTGGCCACAACTGGACGGGCAGCCGCTGAAGTGGATGCGAATCTTGTCCTGGTACCAGCCGCTCTGCGCTTCAAGCTGATCGACGAGCGCCACCATCCGGTTCTTGGTTTCGGCTACGGCAAGATTGCAAAACTCCGTGCCGGTGCAGGCGACACAGCCTTTGCGGAAGTTCGACGACTCATAGACCAGACCGTGCGCGTCGAGTTCGGCTTTGAGCGCCGGCAGGTTCGCCTCGGGCACATTGATGATCAGCAAATTTTGCTTGTTCGTGAGCCGGACCGCGTCCTGACCGGGCGCACAAAACTTCTGCGCAAGCTGTCCGACGACCTCCAATTTGCTCTCGCGGATGCGCCCGCCGGGAAAATTTACGCCGACCCAAAAAAGCCCTGATTGTTTCTGCGCATGGATGCCGAGGTGATCCGTTTCCTGATCCTTCGCGATCTCGAAATCGCTGAAACGCTCCGGCTTGAAATCCAACCGCGTCTCGACTTCGGTCGTCATTTTTTCCACGCCCCAGTCGGCGACGAGAAACTTGAACCGCGCGCGATTGCGCTTCAGCCGGTAGCCTTCGTCGCGGAAGATTTTGCTCACCGCCTCGACCACCGGCCAGACTTGTTCCGGCTTCAGAAAAAACGGCAGCCGTTGCGCGAGATGCGGCGCGGCGCTCAACCCGCCGCCGACCATGATCCCGTAACCCGCCTCTCCATTTCGCCGCACGCCGAAGATCGAGCAGCAGTTAATGTCCGGCTGCGCGCAATGGATGCAGCAGCCGCTGACGCTGATCTTGTATTTGCGCGGCAGATTCGAGAACGCGCGGTTGTTCGTCATCTTCGCGCTGACCTCGTGAAGCTGCGCGCGCGAGTCGATGATCTCCGCCGGGTCGATGCCCGCGACCGGGCAGCTCACGACGTTGCGCGTGTCGTCGCCGCACGCACCGCTCGTCGTCATGCCGACCTCTTCAAGCATCGCGAAAATCTCCGGGATGTCCTCGATTCGCAGCCAGTGGAATTGGATCGTCTGCCGCGTGGTGATGTCCGAAAAGCCGTGCGCGAATCGGTCCGCGATTTGCGACAGAACGATCGCCTGTTTCGCCGAAAGCTGTCCGCCGGGCACCTTCGTGCGCATCATGAAAAAGCCCGAGTCCTTCGGCTTCTGCCGGTAAACGCCGAACCATTTCATTCGCTCGAAGTCGCTTTCGACGATTGAGGCAAATCCCGTCTTCGCGTAGCGGTAAATGTCGTGGACGACATCGAGCCCGTCCTTTTCCTGCTTGATCGTCTCTTGCGGCGTTAGCGGAATTAACCCCTTCTTCACCGCCTCGTAATTCGGATGGATTTCGCTCATGTCGATGGCCGGCAGTGGCGCCGGGGCGGACAATTTAAGGACGCGAAGGGCATTTGCAATTCCTTGTTGTCCCTGCCCGCTTGGGACATCGAGCCGGTGCGGATGGTCTAATCCAGCAAGCCGGAAAAGCTGACCACCTCCGGTTGCCGGTGCGCGGAGCGAGGCAAGCTTCGCGAAATCGTCCGACACTCGCGCCCGCGCTTGAAAACCGGCTCACTGCTCTCAGTGGCTACCTTGCGCAGTGCCTCTACGGCAAATAGCAGAGCCGTCGGTAACCAGCCAGTGGTCCGGGTTTCAAGCGAGGGCGCGAGCGAAGCTTTGCATCGCTCCGCGCACCGGCAACCGGAGGTGGTCAGCTTTTCCGGCTTGCTGGATTAGA
>JANXWU010000407.1 GCA_025350985.1 Spartobacteria bacterium
TCGCGCCGCCGTCGATCCACGCGCGGCATTGATCGTCGGAGAACTCAGCGAGCGCGAAGCGATCACGCGCGCCATCGGCGAGGTGAAACCGGATGCGGTGATGCACTTCGCCGCCAACGCGCTCGTCGGCGAGTCGATGCAGAACCCGTCGAAATATTTTCGCAACAACGTCGCCCACGGCGTGAACCTGCTCGATGCGATGATCGAGAACGGCGTGAAGCGTTTTGTTTTCTCCTCGACCTGCGCGACGTTCGGCCCGCCCGACCGCATCCCGATCGACGAAACCATGCCGCAGCGGCCCATCAATCCGTACGGCGAGTCAAAGCTCATCTTCGAGAAAATCCTGCGCTGGTATGACGAAATTCACGGCTTGAAATTTGTTGCGCTCCGCTATTTCAACGCCGCCGGCGCGACCGAAAAATTTGGCGAAGACCATCGCATCGAAACGCATCTCATCCCGAACATCTTAAAAGTCGCGCTCGGCCAAAAAGAGCACGTCGAGATTTACGGCACCGACTACGAAACGCCCGACGGCACCTGCATCCGCGACTACATCCACATTGTCGATCTCGCGCAGGCGCACATCCTCGCGCTGGGCGTCGCGCAGAGTGCGTTTTACAATCTCGGCACCGGCGGCGGCACGAGCGTGCGCGAAGTCATCGCCGCGTGCGAACGAGTTACGGGCAAAATGATTCCCGTCCTCGAAAAGCCACGCCGACCCGGCGACCCGCCGCGTCTCATCGCCGCTTCGGAAAAAATCCAACGCGAACTCGGCTGGACGCCGAAGTTTGAAGCCATCGAAAAGATCGTCGCCAGCGCGTGGGCATGGCACCTCAAACATCCGCACGGTTACGGAGATTAGCGCCGGGGAAGCTTGATCCCGTGCAGTGTCTCACACTCTAATCGCGCCATGCCTTCATTCGACATCGTCTCCGAAGTGGACAACCAGGAAATCGACAACGCGATCAATCAGGCGCGCAAGGAACTCGCCGCGCGTTTCGATTTCAAAGGGAGCAAGGCCGCGATGGATTGGTCGGAAAAGGACAACAAGATCAAGCTCTCCGCCGAGGATGCAAACAAACTGAAAGGCCTGCTCGAAATCGTGATGACGCGCCTCGCCAAGCGGAATGTTGACCTCCGAAACGTCGAGCGCAAAGACCAGGCGATTTCCTCTATCGGCCACGCCACGCAGGAGCTGGTCATCAAGCAGGGGCTCGACGGCGACAAGGCGAAGGAGGTCATCAAGGCCGTCAAAGAGCAGGCGCTCAAAGTGCAATGCGCCTTGCAGGAACGGCAGATTCGCGTGACGGGAAAAAAGCGCGACGACTTGCAGGACGTGATCGCTTTTTTGCGTGGGAAGGATTTCGGGGTCGCGCTGGGATTTGAAAATTTTCGCGACTAACGTTTTCCACTTGTGGAGGTCCGGCGCAGGCGTTTGTTTCCGATGTCAATGGACTCGACCGAGCGCGAAATCCTCAACCCACCCGAGGAGCAGAAAAAAGTTCTGCTGCACTCGTGCTGCGCGCCATGCTCGGGCGAAGTAATGGAGGCGATGGCTTCCTCCGGCATCGACTACACGATTTTTTTCTACAATCCGAACATCCACCCGCGCGACGAATACGAATTGCGCAAAATCGAAAATATTCGGTTCGCGAAAAAAACCGGCATCGCGTTCGTTGATGCCGATTACGACACCGACAACTGGTTCGACCGCGTGAAGGGGCTCGAATGGGAACCGGAACGCGGCGCGCGATGCACGGCGTGTTTCGACATGCGCTTCGAACGCACCGCGCTCTTCGCGCACGAGCACGGCTTTCCGGTCATCACGAGCTGCCTCGGCATTTCGCGCTGGAAAAACATGGAGCAAATCAACGGCAGCGGCGTGCGTGCGGCGGCGCGTTATCCGGGGATGAGCTACTGGACTTTCAACTGGCGCAAACGCGGCGGTGCGGCGCGGATGATCGAGATTTCCAAGCGCGAGGAATTCTACCAGCAGGAATACTGCGGCTGCATTTACTCCTTGCGTGACACGAATAAATGGCGGCTGGCCAATGGCCGCGACAAAATCGAACGCGGCGTGAAGTTTTACGGCAAGGAAGCTGTCGATTCATCCAGCACTCACCCGTAATTCAAATTTGGCGCGAGCCATTTCTCGGCAACTTCGACGGTCATGTCTTTGCGCTTCGCAAGGTCTTCAACCTGGTCGCGCTCGATTTTTCCGACGGCGAAATATTTCGACTCAGGATGCGAAAAATACAATCCGCTGACGGACGCGCCTGGATGCATGGCGTAAGATTCCGTGAGCGTGATGCCTGCGAGTTTGTCGGGCTGGAGCAAGTCCCAGAGCGTTCGCTTCTCGGTGTGATCGGGACACGCCGGGTAGCCAGCTGCCGGACGGATGCCGCGATATTTTTCGCGGATCATTTCTTCGGTGCTCAGATTTTCGTCGCGGCCAAATCCCCATGCGATGCGCGCTTGTTTGTGCAGGTATTCGGCAAACGCCTCCGCAAAACGATCGGCCAGCGCCTTGATCATGATCGCATTGTAGTCGTCGAGGTCGCTTTTGAAAATCTCCGCGAGTTCGTCGGCGCCGATGCCACCGGTAACGGCGAATCCGCCGAGATAGTCAGCCCGTTTTGAACCCTTCGGCGCAACGAAATCGGCGAGGCAGTGGTTGAACTGTCCCGCCGGTTTCTGCATCTGCTGCCGGATGAAATGGAAAGTCGTGAGCACCTGTGTGCGCGTGTCGTCGGTGTAAAGCTCGACGTCGTCGCCGACGGAGTTCGCCGGCCAGAACGCAAATACACCGCGTGCTTGGATCGATTTTTCGTGCAGCACGCGTCGTAATAAATTCTGAGCGTCCTCGAACAGATCGCGCGCCTGAACACCGACCACCGGATCGTCGAAAATCGCTGGGTAGCGTCCGCGCAATTCCCACGTATGGAAAAATGGAGACCAGTCGATGTATTCAACCAGCG
>JANXWU010000425.1 GCA_025350985.1 Spartobacteria bacterium
ATCGAGCCGCTCAACCGCTTCGAGACCGACTTTCTCAATACCTGCGACCAGGGGCTCAAGCTCGTGAAAGCCATCGGCAGCAAAGCCGTGGGCCTGCACCTCGATACTTTCCACATGAACATCGAGGAGAAGAATCAGGCCGCCGCGATCCTCAAAGCTGGCAAACATCTGGTGCATTTCCACGCCTGCGGGAGCGACCGAGGCACGCCGGGCGGCGACCACATCGACTGGCAGCCGATCGTCAAGGCGCTCCGGCAAATTGGTTACGAGGGCGACGTGGTGATTGAGTCCTTTACCACCGACGTCAAAGTCATCGCCCGCGCCGCGGCCATCTGGCGGAAAATGGAACCCAAGCGTGACGACATTGCGGTCAACGGCTTGGCCAACCTGCGCAAGTTTTTTGGCCGGAAGGCAAAAGGCTGAGTTAGCCCTTTCTGGGCACAAAGGACGGTCATAGGACTGAGAAGTAAGTCTCGTACCCAGTCACTTAAATCACCGCGCCAGAGTTAACGGGTCACGGGGCTGATACCTTCAACACGGACCATTCCTTGAGCGCCCCGCACTTGTCACAAGCCGGCATCAGGGAGTGGCGCGTGGCTTTGCACGACTCGCACTTTTCAAAGAGGGGCGTCCCGCAGGAAGGGCAGGTATAACATTCATCCAACTCGACCGCGCCCACCTCGCGGCTCTTGAGTTTCTCGATGGTGCGCCGGTTCCAGAACATGAACCTTAAGGGACCTCGCCGGATGGGAAAGGAACAAACCGGGCAGAGGAAGCGTTCATAGGCCTCGCGATATTGCTTGAGCAGCCAGTCCTTTTTCGGAAAGGCCATCGCACGCAGCAGATAGATTAGAATCTTCGCCACCGCGATGAGCAGCGCCAGTAAAAGGATGTATTTGAAGTAGCGCGTTGGGAAGTGCTCGTGAATGACCAGCACGATTTTCGCCAGCAGTGCCGCGCCGGACGCATAAATGAACGGAACGTAGATACTCGCGCGTTTTTTCAGAAACAGAACCAGGACGACTAACAACAAAGGGATTAAGACGACGAGTTTGAGCGCCGCCAGCTTCAGGTTGTGCCGCTTCTCCAGCCGCTGGAACTCCCAGCGCGCTGGCTCGCGTTGGTGCTCCAGGCTTTCCTCGGTCCCGCGCTTCCGCTCCAGCAGAGTCCTTTCCTCCTCCTGAAGTCTGGCAATGTCTTCGTTCAGGGTTTGATATTGTTTCTGGTTGGCCAAAAACAGTTGCTTGCTTTCATCCAAAGCCTTTTGCTCGGACTCCGAAAGCGGAAGGCCCTTTTCGAGACTTAGTCTCTGGATGCCCAAGAGCTGGTTCATGGTCTGCTGAGAGCTATTGGTGCTATCGCGCAGGATCGACTGGCGTTGCTGCTGGTTCCCAATGTTGCGCTGGATGCCGGTCAATTGCCGGTCCAAAGTCACCGCGGCCTGCTTCATTGATTCTGGAACGAAACGCGCCTCCACTTTTTCATAAGATGGTCCGGGCAAGCTCCCAAGATCGCGAATTACAAATCCCAGCAGCCAGTAAAACAGGAAGCCGAACAGAAGGCTGAAAAGGAACACGAAAAAGCGATGCATCCACGGACCTTTTGGTTTTTGCGAGTCTTTCATGGGATAAGGAGGGAGAACTTTCAGGTTTACTCAACCCGCCCAAGCTTGACAAGCTTCCTGATTACCCAAGCAATGAGAGTCATACCATTTAAGCTCGTTCAATTAAGAATGGGAGCTGCGATAACTATCGCTTGTTTCTTGATTCACTCATGGCCAGTCAGGGCCGGCGAGGCCATCAGTGCGGACCTACTCGAAAAGCAAATGGCAACTCCCGACGAGGTGTTCGCCGCCATGCGAAATAATTTTCGGCCCGAGAAAGCCAAGGGAATTCACGCGCGTTATCAATTCAACATCAGCGGACCCAAAGGTGGCCAATGGTCTATCGTGGTCAGCGACGGTGCCTTCACGCTGGACAAACGCGCCATTCCCGATGCCCAAATCACTATTGTCGCCAGCGACGACGATTGGGTCCAACTGGCCAAAGGAACACTGGGTGGAATCCATGCGACTTTGATGGGGAGGCTAAAGGTCATTGGCGATCCGCGGATCGCGCACAAGCTGGACGACCTGTTTCCCTGGGCATGGCGAAAGCAATGAACGGGCAGCTTCTAAAATGGTGGCTCGCCAACCTTCGATGGGCGGTGCAACTTCTCCCCCATGTTCAAGCAAATCCTCCTTTTCTTCACTGTCGTGGCTGCGGTCATAACCTCCGCGCTTGCCGCCCCGCCGAAACACAAACTTCTTTTCTTCTCAAAATCGAGCGGCTTTGAGCACTCCGTCATTTCATGGAAAGCTGGCCAGCCTAGTTACGCAGAAAAGATCCTTTCCGAACTGGGTCAAAAGAATAACTGGGAGTTCACTTTCTCCAAAGACGGCTCCAAGTTTTCCAAGGAATACCTGGCGCAGTTCGACGCGGTTTTTTTCTACACCACGGGCGACCTTTGCTCGCCGGGCACCGACAAAGAGCCGCCCATGTCGCCGGAAGGAAAAGCGGCGCTTTTTGAGTATGTAAAGGACGGGAAAGGTTTCATTGGCACCCATTCCGCCGCGGATACCTTTCATACCGATAACGAGTCCAAGAAAGGTCCCGACCGTTACTTGAACCACGGGGACAAGGCGGATGCTTATGTCCGCTTCTTAGGCGGAGAGTTTATTAAACACGGCGCGCAACAGGTCGCCAAGAACACAGTGATCGACCCGAAGTTTCCCGGCTTTGAAAAAGCCGGCGCGGACTTCAGCTTTCAGGAAGAGTGGTATTCACTGAAAGATTTCACCCCGGATATTCATGTGCTGACCGTCATGGATGCGCCGGCCATGAAAGGCGATGAATACAAGCGCCCAGCCTATCCGAATACTTGGGCGCGCATGGAAGGCAAGGGCCGGGTTTGGTTTACCTCGATGGGCCATCGCGAGGACGTCTGGACCAATCCCACTTTTCAACAAATCCTGGTGGGAGGGATCAAGTGGGCTCTGGGGGAAGTAAAGGCAGAGGTGCCGGCGAACATTAAGCAAGCGGCCCCCGGCGCCTATACTAACCCTGCTTACGTTGAACCGAAAAAGCCGGCGAAGTAACTGACTGAAGTATTAGGCGAATTGCCTCTTACTTCCCGATGTTCAGGCAGACCAGACGGTTCTCGCTCCGAAGGTAGAGCTTGCCGCGCGAAAGGACAGGGGCGGCCCAGCTTGGATATTGAAGTTGCGGCACTTGGAAGCGCGATACTTCCTCGTCTTGTTTCGGGTTAGGCTTGAAGAGACCTAATAAGCCACCCTCGCCGAGGACGATAAGTTTACCATCAGCCAGAATCGCTGAACCGCGGCCATACTTATCGGGCGTCTTGGTGGAACCGTGCTGCCATTTCTCGTCGCGAATCCACTTCAACTCGCCCGTCCGGAAATCGACGCAGCGGAAGTCCGCATCGGGTTCGTTCCGCCCGCTGAAGGCATAGAGCAAGCCGTTAAGAAGGACGGGCGTGGTAAAGTGAATTTCCAACACCGTGTCGCGCCAGAGTTGCTTCACTCCTTTGCCATCCGGTGCCACGCGGAGGACGACGGAGCCGAGCTTGTAGTAGGACGACGAGAGAAAGACCAAGTCATCCAACACCACGGGGTTGATGGCATTGACGGTGTATTCATTTTCGCAGCGAAACCAGAAGCTGAAATTCACCGCGCCGGTGTTGGGGTCGAGCGACACCAGACCTTGCCGCATGAGACACAGGATGTGCCGCTGTCCGTGGATGGTCGCGGCGACTGGTGAGGAGTAGCTAGCCTGCTTATCGTGACGCTTCCAATCGACCGGCGCCTCGCCCCGCGAGCCGATCTTCGGCTGACCCTGCCAGTTTTTTTCACCGACGCTTTCCCACAAAGTTTTGCCTGTCTGCGCGTCGAACGCGACGACCCCAGAGTTAGGCTGGCCGCCGACTTGGACGATCAGTTTTCCCTCTTCAAGCAGCGGCGTGCTGCCAACGCCGAAGAACGGCTCCGGGATTTCCCAATCCTTCGCCGTGTCGCGCCGCCAGATAAGTTTGCCGGTCGGCAAATCCAAACAGATGAGCACACCCTCCGCGCCGAAAGTATAGCAGCGGTTCTCGGTCAGCAGCGGCGTGCAGCGCGGGCCGTTGTTGTAACCAAACGGATCGCGAAAATTGCTTTCGTAAGCATGGCGCCACACCGGCCGGCCCGTCGCCGCGTGCCACGCCTCCACGATTTCCTCGTTCTCGATGCGGTGATGCACCACGAGCAAATCGCCGCGCACCGACGGCGCGCTGTAGCCGGTGCCGAGGGGTTTGTCCCACACGAGCGGCGGGCCGCCGACGGGCCACTTTTCGAGCAATCCGGTTTCGTCCGAGGTGCTGTTGGCGTGCGGCCCGAGGAACTGCGGCCAATCGCCGGCGGTGTCGGGTTTCGCCGGCGTCGCGGAGTAGGCAAACGGGGCGAGCGTGAGCAAGGAAAACGCGAGTCGTTTTGCTAAGAACATCGGCGCATCGTAGCGGGCTTCACCGTGGGCGGCAACTGGCGGAACCGCCGAGCCGCTTGCGCCGCTGATGGCGTTGCGATTAGATGCGCGGATGAAGAAATTTGTTGCTCTCCTCGCCGCCGCTTTGTTCATCATCCCGGCCATGAATGCCCACGCCGACAAAGTGCTCCGGCACGTCGTCTCTTTCAAATTCAAGTCCGCCGCGACCCCGGAGGAGATCAAGAAAATCGAAACCGAATTTCGCGGACTCAAGATGAAGATTTCCGCGGGTCAAGCCTACGAATGGGGCACGAACAACAGCCCCGAGAAGATGAACAAGGGATTCACGCACTGCTTTATCGTCACCTTCAAGAACGAGGCAGACCGCGCCATTTATCTGGAACATCCCGAACACAAAGCGTTCGTGAATCTTTTGCTGCCCTCGCTCGAAGAAGGATTCGTCATCGACTTCTGGGCGCAGGATTAACGGGCCTCCGATGGATAAGGAAGCGCGTCACTTTCGCCGCGAAGTTCCTTTGGAAAAAAGGCGCGCAACCTCCCACACTCAATGCGCCGGTCGGATGATGATTTCGATCAACTGCCTGGCTACCGGCTCAGGTGCCTGCCGCTTCTTTGCTTCCGCGATTTCGCCGCTGGCTCGCAGCTCTTTCCCGACCACCGGCGCATCTTTCAACCTGACCGGAGGCGAGGAGGCGAAGTCTCCCTGACTTAGCTCCCGGCTCGACATTTCGGAGGTGTGAAGTTGGGACGCGGTCCGGCTCCTGTCGGCGGCCTCAGAAACAGGCAGGGCCGAAGTCCCCGGCGATGGCGCTCGGGTGTCCGCCCGTTGACCGTCAGCGGGAGCGCTTTTGGCGCCTTTCCCCGCGACCAACCCAGGGGGGGCGACTGGTTGCGCCACCGCGTCCTTTTCAAAAGAGTAAAACGCCGCACTCTTGCGCGCTGCCGACTCGGCGGGCGCAGCCGGCTTCGGCGCGTTGGGCGTGGGCGGAGCGTCTGCGCTTCGGAAAGCCATAGGGGCCAGGGCAAGCGGCCGTGCGGCCTCGCGTTCCAGTTTGGTCACTTCGCTGCCGGACGCATTCGCCGCCGCCGGCGCACTCGATGGTATCGGCTTTTGCCTGGCAAGACCCAAACGCTGCCGCTGCGCGCCTCCCGCATCTTCATCAGTCTGCTCTTTCTTTTTAGCCAGGGCTTTCGCCTTCTCAGCTGGCTTTTTCTCCGCGCGCTCAGACAGCATTTTCCGTCCGTCCGTCGGTACGGCTACGGCGAGTTTGTCTGTTCCCAGCTTTGCCGGCCGATCGATTTCCCGTTCGGAAACCCGGTCGATCGCGCGGCGAAAAGATTCC
>JANXWU010000493.1 GCA_025350985.1 Spartobacteria bacterium
TGAAAAAGGGCGGCAAGATCGTGGCGTTGGATGCTTCCAGCGAGACGCTCAGACAGACCGATCCTGAAAAACTCGAGCCGCCCGTGAAGCCCGGTGGCGTTTGAATTGAATCAGTCCGCAGCCGGCGCAGCGGGCTCCGCCAGCTTGGCGGTGGTTGGTTTGGTGACGACGACCCGGTCGATCTCCGCGCCTTTCTCGTCGAGCGCCCGAATTTCCAAACGCGCCGGCGTCGCCTCGACGAGCGTGAACGAATGGCGGTTGGTCACATACTTCGCCGTGAGCGGCACGAACTTTTCCGCGTGCGCCTTTTTTAATACCGCACTGTCGCCTTCCAGCGTCGTGCCGTAAAGGTGCGCGCCGCCCCCGCCGCTGACGATGTGGATGATTCCCGCCGCCTGCGTGTTGGTCTTCCCGTCAAATTTTTGGTCGAACACAAACTCACCCGGCCAGCGTCCGCGATCGTCGCGCTTCGCCGTCGTGGGGGTGAAGGAGAAGGGAAACGAGCGTTGATAATTGTGGACGTGGCCCGCGAAAACGACATCCACTCCCGTCGCCTCGAAAATCGGTTCGAGCAGCCGCATTTTCTGTTCGGTCCAATGTTCGCGCGAGCCCTGAAACGCGGGCGCGTGGAAACAAGCGAACTTCCAAGTCGCGGTCGTCGCGCGAAGATCTTTCTCGATCCATGCGCGCAAAGTCGCATTCGCCGGGTCCACGTAACCCGCGCTGTTGAGCACGAGAAAATGCGCGGGGCCATCGTCGAAAGAATACGCGTCCAGCGCCGGATAAGACACGCCCACGGCCGCCCGGAACGCATCGGCCGCCGACTTTTCCTTGCCCAGCGGAGTCGTCCAAATCCCTGCGCCGGGTCCATTGAGCGGCGGATGGAAAAAATAATACGCGCCGTAGGCATCGGGCACCTGCGGCAGTTTCGCACGCTCGACGTCGTGATTTCCCAGGACGGGATAAAACGGTACCGAGGCCATCAACGGCGCACCCGTTTTCGCGTCGGCTTTGTCCGGATTGCAGTAAGTGCCCCAGAAGTGATCCAAATACTCGCTCACCCGCCCGTTTGGATAGACGATGTCGCCGAGCACGACGAGGAAGTCCGGCTTCGCCAGGCTGATCTGATGCGCAATCACTTTTTGCGACGGCTTGCCGTCCGCGAGGTCGCCGACCATCACAAACCGGATCGGCTTTTGTGCCGATGCGCGCGTTTTGAAAACGCCCTCGCGAATCAGCTTGTCGCCCAGTTTCACGCGGTAAACGATCTCACTGTCGAACGGCAGACCCGTGAGGGTGGCCGCCCATTTGAAATAATGCTGCGGCTTCTCCGGGGTCGGCGAAGGGCCGGGCGTCGGCGTCGTTTTTGCCGTCGCCGTCGCGGCTGGATTCCCGGCCAGCAGCTCGCCCGTGAGCGCCTCCTCCTCGTGCAGCGGCGGAGGCGGCATCGAGACCGGTGGCTTGAAATCGAGCGCCACGCGCGATGGTTTCATCGACCGCATCCGCACGCCTTTCGGACCGAACTCCACCGTGAAATCCGCGGGCACCTGATCCGTCAGCCACGCGATCACCTTCACGTCCGCACCTTGCAGCAGGCTGCCGTTGCCCGGCTGCACGTACGGCTTCACCAGCACATTTTGCGCGGGCAATTTGGCGGCGAGGACAAGCGTGGCGAGAAAGAGGCAGGCGCGTTTCATGTCGAAGCGAAAGTTTGCGTCGGAGGCGAAAAGAAGCGAGCGGAGAGTTTGAACCGCGACGAGCGCGATCGACACGCCGGATTGCAGCCGGCTATCCACAGATTTCACAGATTGACGCAGATTTTCCAAAAGCGTCGCCTGCTCGAAGGAACCGCGGCTTTCATCGAACGGGAAAATTCAGCCACGGATGAACGCGGATTTTCACCGATTGATCGTGGCATTGTTTTCTCCATCCGAGTTCATCCGTGGCTTCAAGCAGCGCTTCCCTGGGTTAAATAAAATCTGTGAAAATCAGCGTAATCTGTGGATCAAAATACTGCGGTCGGAACAAGACGCGGTGGCAGCCACTATTCCTCGCGACAGCCGCATTGCCGGCGCGCCATTTCCTGCCTAAAGTCGCGCTCTCTTCATGGCTCTCCCCGCTTCGACTTTGCAAATCATCGACCGCTGGGCGGGCATTCCGATGTGCGCCGCCTTCACCCTTTGGCGCACGTTGGCCGACGCTTTCGGCCCGCGCCGCGCGCCGGACAAACCGCAGAGAATCCTCTTCGTCAAATTTGCCGAACAGGGCTCCACCGTCCTCGCCTTCGCCGCGATCAAACGCGCCGTGCAAATGGTCGGACGCGAAAATGTTTTCTTCGTCGTGTTCGAGGAAAACCGGTTCATCCTCGACGTGCTCGGATTGGTCCCCGAGGAAAACGTCATCCCGATTCGCACCGGCGGTTTCGTCGGCGCGGCGTTGGGTGCAATCGAGGCGCTTGAGAAAATTCGTAAACTGAAAATCGACTCCGCCGTCGATCTCGAATTCTTTTCCCGTTCGTCAGCCGTGCTCACCTATCTCACCGGCGCGCCGCGACGAGTCGGCTTCCACACTTACTTCGGCGAGGGCCCGTATCGCGGCGACCTGCAAACCCATCGCCTCCTCTACAATCCGTATCTCCACACGGTGCAGATTTTTCGGCTGATGATCGATGCGCTCGAACAGGACGGCGCGCAGTTTCCGACCTTCCCCATCGTGCCCGCGCCGACGGAAAGCGAACTCGCGTCGTTCGTGCCCAAGCCCGGCGAGCAGGACGACGTGCGGAAAATCCTGCGCGAGGCGAGCGGCGGCGAAGTCACGCGGCTCATCCTTTTAAACCCGAACGCCAGCGATCTGCTGCCGCTGCGCAAATGGGAAACCGAGAAATACATTGCGCTCGCGAAACGGCTGCTGGAGACGTTTCCCGACGCGCACGTCGGTTTGACCGGCGGGCCGGATGAAGCCGAATCCGCCGTCCGCGTCGCGCGCGAAGTCGGCTCGCCGCGCTGTGTTTCGCTCGCGGGCAAGACGACGCTGCGCCAGCTCATGGTGCTCTACACGCTCGCCGAGTTGCTTGTGACCAACGACAGCGGCCCCGCGCATTTCGCCGCG